>NZ_JBFRKH010000092.1:0-3826 GCF_041469265.1 Shewanella sp. 10N.286.51.B2 | reverse complement strand
AAGGGAGGGTTACACTTGGCGGTTTCTCAGTTTCTATGCCCGGTGGAATCAAAATAGATGGGCATGTAGAATAAAAACTCAACAAGGCACTTAAACGTAACTAAAACAGTGGGTTACGTTACATTTCGCTACACATTTTAACCCACAATTTTAGTCCGCTTAGTGCGGCGTTACATGTTTAATGGAGAATAGATTTTTGGCTGGCAAATTAGATAAAGTAGACAAGGCTTTTCATTTTTTTTCTGATAAGCATAACTTGAAGAGTGATTTTTCGCTTATAGAAATAGAAAAGGCTACTGGGTGGGGGGCTTCAACAGTCAAAACTTACGTTACAAAACGTTGGGGGAGCTTTTTTAATAAAGTCCAATAAACTTTATTCCGTAGACAAAATTTTTATTAAATTCAACCTTAATACATTTAGGCAACACCACAGCCAAAAAGAACAAGTTAACAAGTGTTTTTATCTACTTTTGGTTGATAAGGCGGTTACGGCAAGTGTTTCTGCAATTGAAATTTATAACAAACCCGATTTTAAATTTAGGGAAGAAACATTTTCTATTCTTATGATTAATGCATGGGAGTTATTACTTAAAGCAAAAATTTTAGCTAATAATAATGATGATAAAGACAGTATATGTTTCAAGAAATCAGGTGAAATAGTTAAAACAAAATCTGGCAATGCAAAAACTATAACAATTTCAAGAGCCATAAATTTACTTGAGGCTTCAGGTGAATTAAATAATGTTGTTTCTGATAGTGTAAAACTTCTTATTGAAATAAGAGACGAATCGGTACATTTTATTCACAATGATTTGCAGTTAGCTAGCAAAATTCAAGCAATAGGAACGGCTTCATTAAGAAACTTTATGACATTAGCTATGGATTGGTTTGGGTTCGATTTTAAAAAATATAATTTCTACTTGATGCCAGTTTCATTTTTTCATTTATCTGATATTGAAAGTTTTAGTGTAGACAAGAATTCTAGAACCAACTTATTGAAACATTTGAGTAAAATAGAAAAAGTTCATGAACATGATGATGATCCTCAATTTAGTATTTCATTAAGGTTAGAAACAAAACTTGTCAAAACATCTTCTGATGAAGCTGTTAATGTACGATTAACAAACGATCCCAATGCCCCTAAAATTCAAATATCAGAAGAAGACATTTTTAAAAACTACCCGTACACTTATAGTGGACTGTGTAAATTATTAAGAGAGCGGTATATAGATTTTAAACAAAATAAAGAATTTAATGCAAAGAAGTGGGAGCTGGAATTGCAGGGAGAAAAATTTTGCAGAGAAAGGCGGTTAGAACCAAATAACCCCAAAAGTTTATATAAAATATTTTACCATAATAGAATTGTGGAAGAGTTCGATAAATATTATACAAAGAAATAAATATACTCATCCCACACATGTAACAAGGCAATCAAATCGGACGCATAACGGTTGTCGCGATTTTTATTGCGGCGTTAACTCATAGAAATTTTAATCCTAAATTCACGAATTAGATTTAGAGATCTAACTCGGAATTGTCCAAAAGCTTGTTAGGTCGTTTGAGGTTTTTGCCACGAGAAAGCGAACCCAATAGGGTTCGCTAGTTGGTTATTATTGTGCGTCAGCAGCAATAATGAGATCAGACCAATATTGCTCAGCAGCCTCATAGTAATAGTTCGGATGTATCCCAAAAATACTGATGAATTCGTTGCTGAATAGCCCACAAAAAGCGGCAATATCCTCTATGTATATCAATAACATCATGTATGCATCAATACCTGTCAGATATTGACTCTCAAGCTCTGCATGCTCTTCAAGTAGCGACTTGCTGATACTGATACCTATGATTTGGCCTGCTACATTTCGATGTAAATAAATGTAGTTATTAAAGCTCAGTTGAATCTCATCGTTCTCAATTTGATGGTCTGCCAGCAGTAATACTGTGCTGTGATCATCCCATTGACTTTTTGATTGACGTTTATAGACCCTAATAAGCTGTGTTTCTGACTTTTTCATAGTAATTCCTAGTCGTTGATGTCCTTATCAATAACTAGGATTTAGTAAGGGAAATTATTCACTATCTAACAACTGGGTTACAAAATTTATAGCCAATTGAACTTCTAAATTATGAAAGCCTTCTTTAATCAATTTTTGCTTAAGTTGAAAGACTAAGAAATCTTTCTCTACAAAATTGTCATATTCAGAGATGTCATTGAATGAGTGCTCTGCTTTTACCACACTGGCTATTCGATTAAGTAGCATAAGAAGATTGTCGGTCTTTTTGATAAGTTCAAAGTTAGTTTTCATTTGTGTTTCCTATTAATGTAAGAACGGTCTTCATTAACTAGAAACAACACAGGCGAAATCATGGTATTTTAAACTTTTATTCCCCAAGGTTTACTCAAATCAGTGATAGAGCAGCTGTTTAAACTGTACTATTTGTGTGGCCCACTAATCTACAGTCATACAAAACTGTATGAGTAAATCATGAGCGCTAACTCATGATAACTACATGTAGATAAAATCTTTCCTTGGTTCTTTTATTTAAAATCATCTTGCTGTAGTTGTCTAAATTTATTAGCAAATTTTTTTGTCACTTCTGCAATCATCTCATCAAAAATAGTCTTTCTTATAGAATCACCTTGTTGTATTATTTGACCATTTTTATCGACAATGACTAGTTCAAAGCCTTCACCAATTAGTAGTTCATTATTCGTTGCAGATATGATGCTTTGAAGTTCAATCATTTTTCGTCCAAATTTATTCAGTGGACTCTTATTTAATCTCATAAATAAAAATTAAATAAATTTTGATTATGCCTCATCAACCGCCTTGCTTTGTTTAAAGTAAGACCTGTTTGAAGTGGCATAATTAATTTGAACTCGAGATTTAATATCTAGGCGACAATGTGTGCTTGTTGATTTGGGCTGGTTGAGTGTAACTTAGATCAATAATGTCCAAGCATAAAAAAGATAGACTAAGTGAAGTCGCGTCCTATCCCTAAATATTTATCAATGTACGTGAGTAAAATCAGGTGTTTAGTAACAACACTTCAGTGGGGGCGGGTCAGTAATGACCCGCTCTACCACGATTAACTTCAGGAGTTCTAGGTGAAATTAGATAACAATACTTTAGAGTATTTTAAAGCTATCAATGACGGCTGTAATACGATTGAGTTTACATATGACAAAAAAAATAGCCTCTAAATCCCGTTCCACAGGATGCTACAAAAGCGGTATTTAAGCAGAAGCGTTTTAAAGGTAAGCAGGGGTTAGCGAATTCTAACCAAAAGAAAATCGAACATTTAAAGAAAAAGTTTGGTGACAATTTTAATCCTGAATATGACAAATTGAGTTTGCCTCAAAAATTTGAGCCGACCGACTTGCCGTTTATACAGCTTGAAAGTCAAGAGACTAAAAAACGAGAAGGCGGGCGAGGGCTTTTTCAGATTTTTGTTGAAAAGCTTGAACCTGAAAGTGAACAACAAGCTGAATATGATTGTTATGGGCTTGCTTTGAATAAAGCAGCCACTGTTCCATGGTTTTAATTTAAGTGAAATTTAACATCAGCGGATGTTAATCAATTTAGGGTATTTTAAAAATCAAAATACCCTAAATTCACGCTCTTTTAAAAAATTGTTAATAAACAAGTGGTTACAGGGTGAATAAAAGTTTGGGTAAAAATGACAAAAATTAAATTAACGCTATGATGTAACTTATTTTTTTGTTAAATTCGCATTGTTCACTGCCGCACAGGCAGCTTAGAAAAGTAAGGCCAGAGCTTGCAATAAGAGAGTTTTGTTCACTGCCGCACAGGCAGCTTAGAAA
>NZ_JBFRKH010000091.1:0-11349 GCF_041469265.1 Shewanella sp. 10N.286.51.B2 | reverse complement strand
AGTCCAGTCCGGGGAGCCAAGATTTACCTCTAGCATATCATCATGTTATATCTCACGTTTTTAGTTTAAAACCTTCTCCTTTTATGTCTTTTTCTATTACAATTTAATACAGTTATATTTCTTTTTTAAGTTTATAATACCTTGAGTACATTATTCTCATTAAACTCAAGCATTTAAGACAGGAAACGGATCATTCATGGGCTTATCAAAATCTTTCCAGTTAGTACTTTTTGTTATTTTTGGTCTGTTATTATTTCGTATTTATGACCTTGAAAATAAAGAAATGCAACGCCAAGGCCATATTGCAATTGAAAATTACAAGCACCAAATCAATTCAATTACAGAATGGAATAGTGATGGACAGGCACTCTTTCAGCAATTAAGCGAAAATTTTAGCTTCCAATTTTTCCAGTACATCCACAGTACTGACAGTGATAATAACTTTACCTATGGAACGTTAGCTAAAACTGACGCCGACTTTGAAGATAAAATTTTTTCTATCGAATTAGGTCATATTAATACGTTTGCTGACGCTCGCCTGCAAGTCCGGTTAAACACGAGTTCAGTTATCACCACAAGCTTTGTTAACCTTGAAAAAGCAGCGAGTCTGACCATTTTAGCGTATTTAGTTATTATGCTGAGTTTTGCGCTGTTAATGCATGTGCACCGCAGAGGGATAAAGTATGCATCTGATTACATCAGTAATATTTCTAGTCTGTCATTTCAAGCTGTAGAAACCTCAAGATTAAAAGGCTCGCTTAAACCCATAGGTATTGCTCTTGAAAAGAGCCGAGGCGAATTAAAAGCCAGCATCGACAGTTTTCATAACAAAAATGATACCCTTACCAAAGCCGCTTATCAGGATGCTGTCACCGGCTTTTCAACCCGAAGACGCTTTGACGATCAAATAAAATCTATTTCGAAATCAGATAAGCAGCAATTTGGCGTGCTTTGTATTGTTAAAGCTGCTGAACTTGCCAGTATAAACCAGTTGCAAGGACGTGAAGCTGGCGATGATTATTTAAATAAAATTGCGACTTGCATCAGAACAGCTGGCTCTAAGATGGGAGTCAATGAATTTTACCGGGTATCAAGCAGTGATTTTGCATTATTTATTCATGGTATTACGACAAAAGAGTCTGAGCGATTTTTAGATAACCTAAAAAGAAGCTTTGATGAATATGCCCAAACCATTGAACCCGATAATATTGCCAATGCCGGTTTAGTCCCTTTTGAAAACCAGTTTGACCCTCACGCGCTATTGGTGTTCGCGGATACCGCAGTCAGCATCGCGCAAACATCTGGCCTTAACAGATACCATATTCTTGAAAAATTCAATGGTAACGAACAATTAGGCGATAACCACTGGAAAGTAACCATCAATGACCTCATTAACCGCAAAGGGGTTAAGTTTTTTCAACAACCAATCTTACCTTGTAATAATCAAGTCGATGTTTATCGTGAGTTATTTGCCCGTTTCTTTAATAATGAAGGCTCCAATTTACCCACAGCCAGTGTGGTCGCAATGGCTGAACGTCATCGATTAAATATCGATTTGGATAAAATGCTCATCGTTCATTGCATACAATTACTCAGCACCAATCCAAGCCTTAAGGGTAATTTTGGCGTCAATATTAGTGCCTCATCTGCTACCCATGAAGTCTTTGTGTCTTGGTTAACAGATATTTTATCTAGCCACCGCAGTGTTGCTGCAAGATTAATCTTTGAAGTCAATGAATCAGGTATGCAGAAGAACTTAAATGCAAGCCAACGCTTCGTTAATGAGATGCACAAAGTTGGCGTTAAGGTTGCCATTCAACAATTTGGATTAGGTTTTTCATCTTTCAAATTCTTTAGGGAAGTAAAACCCGATTTTATTAAGCTTGACAGCAGTTATAGCGATAAGATTGATCAAAACAACAACAATAAATTCTTCATAAGAATGATTGTTGATATCTCCAAAAGAATTGGCATAAAAGTGGTCGCTACAGGCGTAGAAAAGCAAGAAGAGAAACTAACACTTGAAAAATTACTCGTTGATGGCTTACAAGGTTATTACATTGCCAGACCAGAAATTATCGCGAAAACAGATAAATAAATAACCAATGTAAGACCTTTATTCAAAAAAAGGGTTATTATTTACATAACCCTTTTTTTTATCCGTTGTTAAACCAGCCTAAACCTTAGATAATACTGCTAATCTCTTAAAGAACTCTCATATAGAAAAGTGTAGTAATGACAGACTATCTCTTACTGTTAATTGGCACAGTGCTAGTTAATAATTTTGTATTAGTAAAATTCCTTGGACTATGCCCTTTTATGGGGGTATCTAGCAAGTTAGCTTCTGCCATCGGTATGTCCATGGCAACAACTTTTGTACTCACATTAGCATCTATACTTAGCTACTTAACCAACGAATTTTTACTTGAGCCTTTTGGTATCACCTATCTAAAAACCATGAGCTTTATTTTGGTCATTGCTGTTGTGGTGCAATTTACTGAAATGTTAGTACAAAAAACCAGTGCCTCTTTACATAGGGCATTAGGGATTTATCTCCCGCTCATCACTACCAACTGTGCAGTACTCGGTGTCGCCCTACTTAACGTCAATGAAGATCATAACTTTATTCAATCTGCAGTATATGGTTTTGGTGCAGCGGTTGGATTTTCTTTAGTACTAGTATTGTTTTCAGCCATGCGCGAACGCTTGGCGGCGGCTGACGTGCCTTTACCTTTTAAAGGTGGTGCTATTGCCATGATTACCGCAGGCATAATGTCGCTTGCCTTTATGGGATTTGCGGGGCTAGTTAAATAATCATGTCTAGTATTGCAATCGCTGTCATTGTGCTAACCATCTTAGCCTTAATATTTGGCTTAATTCTTGGTTACGCTTCAATTAAATTTAAAGTCGAAGGAAACCCTATTGTCGATCAAGTAGAAGCCCTGTTGCCGCAAACCCAATGCGGTCAATGTGGCTATCCAGGCTGCCGACCATATGCTGAAGCTATTGCCAATGGTGATAACATCAATAAGTGCCCGCCTGGTGGCACTGCGACTATGGAGAAACTTGCGTCATTAATGGGAGTTGATCCAGAGCCATTAAACGAACTAGCTCAGGAAACGGTTAAAAAAGTCGCCTACATCAGAGAAGATGAATGTATTGGTTGTACTAAATGTATTCAAGCCTGCCCAGTAGATGCCATTTTAGGCGCGGGTAAACTGATGCACACGGTTATTACTAAAGATTGTACCGGCTGTGATTTGTGTGTAGAGCCTTGTCCAGTTGACTGTATTGATATGATCCCAGTTGAACAAAACCTAAAGAACTGGGATTGGAAATTATCTTCTATCCCAGTCACGCTTATTGATATTGATCATGTTAAAAGCTCAAAAGCAGCTAAAGTAAACGATGTAAACGAGGAATCTCAGTGCTAACTTTATTAGAACAAATTGATAAAGGGACTTTATGGCATTCTCCAGGTGGAATACACCCTCCACAACTTAAGACTCTGTCTAATACTCAAGCTGTACGCCAATTACCCTTAGCAGCTCAATATAGAGTACCGCTGCCTCAAGTCGGTGATTGCGCTCGTTTAACAGTAAAAGTCGGCGAGCAGGTACTCAAAGGGCAAATGCTCACTGATGGTGAAGGCTTTATGTACCTTCCTGTACATGCGCCTACATCTGGTCAAATTATCAGTATTGAACAGCATGCAAGTAATCATGCCTCTGGTTTACCTTGTTTAACTTGCACCATTGCCGCTGATGGTCAAGATACTGCTGCGGTATTTTTGCCTGCGACATTGACAGAACTGAGTAACCAACAAGTTATTGAGAAAATTAAGCAAGCTGGCATCGCGGGTATGGGCGGCGCAACGTTTCCAAGTCATATAAAACTTAATCCAGCCAGTGAAATTGATCTTGTGATCATTAACGGTGTTGAGTGTGAACCTTATATCACCTCTGATGATGTGTTAATGCGTGAATACGCAACTGACATCATCAAAGGCATCGAAGTCATCGATTATTTGTTGAAACCTCAACGGATAATTATCGCTATCGAAGATAACAAATCACAAGCTGCTGCAGCGATGAAGACGGCGTTAGCAGGCTTTGAATCCTTAGCAAAAATGACTCGTATCACCATCATTCCAACTAAGTACCCCTCCGGTGGCGAAAAGCAGTTGATTCAAATTGTGACCGGTAAAGAAATACACACAGGTAGCATTCCGGCCCAGCAAGGTATTGTGGTGCACAATGTCGGCACCGCCTTTGCGATTCAAGATGCTGTGTTAAATGGTAAACCTCTGATTGAGAGATTAGTGACCATCACGGGTAATCAAGTATCACAACCAGGCAACTATTGGTTACCTATCGGTACACCGATCACCCATGCACTCAAGCAAACACAAACGCCAGTCAAAGACACTAATAACATAAGTGCTAAAGTCATCATCGGTGGTCCTATGATGGGTTATGCACTGCCCAATACTGATGTTCCAGTATTAAAAGGAACAAACTGCATATTGGTACCAAGCAGTGATGAAATCGCCCCTGATGTCGATGAAAAAGCCTGTATCCGCTGCGGAGAATGTGCTGTTGTCTGCCCAGCTCTGTTGTTACCGCAACAATTATTCTGGCATGCAAAAGCCCAGGAGTACGATAAGGCCGCTAGCTTTAATTTAAAAGATTGCATTGAATGCGGCTGTTGCAGTTATGTTTGCCCCAGTGATATTCCACTTGTTGAGTATTATCGCATTGCCAAATCAGCGCTTAAAAATGAAGCGGAAGAAAAATTCCAAGCTGAACAGGCTAAAATACGTTTTGAAGCCCGCTTGCAACGCCTTGAAGATGAAAAGCTTGCCCGCGAAGAAAAATCAAGACTCGCAGCAGAAAAACGTAAAGCTGCTATGGATAGCAGTAAAAAAGATGCTGTTGCAGAAGCAATGGCGCGTATTGCAGCCAAAAAGCAAGCGACGGCAACACCCGCTGCAGAAACCAATAACAATAGTGCCACTACAGATAAAAGTGCAGCAGTTAAAGCCGCTATTGCCCGAGCAAAAGCCAAGAAACTCGCCAGTGCAGTTCCAGCTGATGCTAATGACACGCCTGTAACTACTAGCACTGTTACTACTAGCAGTGAACCTAGCAACACAGCTACAGACAAAAAATCACAAATCGCCGCAGCAGTTGCACGTGCAAAAGCCAAAAAGCTCGCTGCAACAAGTGCAACTGATGATGTCTCAGCCTCTGTTCAAGCCGCTAACGAGCAAGTTGTTAGCGAAGTAACAGAAGTAACGTCAGAAGCAGTTGACGACAGAAAAGCGAAAATTGCGGCTGCCGTTGCACGAGCTAAAGCCAAAAAGCTCGCAGCAACAGCTGCAACAAGTGCAACTGATGATATCTCTGCCTCTGTTCAAGTAGCTAACGAGCAAGTTGTTAGCGAGCAAGTTGTTAGCGAGCAAGTTGTTAGCGAGCAAGTTGTTAGCGAAGTAACAGAAGTAACCTCAGAACCAATTGACGACAGAAAAGCGAAAATTGCGGCTGCCGTTGCACGAGCTAAAGCCAAAAAGCTCGCTGCAACAGCTGCAACAAGTGCAACTGATGATATCTCTGCCTCTGTTCAAGTAGCTAACGAGCAAGTTGTTAGCGAAGTAACAGAAGTAACGTCAAAACCAATTGACGACAAAAAAGCGAAAATTGCGGCTGCCGTTGCACGAGCTAAAGCGAAAAAGCTCGCTGCAACAAATGCAACTGATGATGTCTCTGCCTCTATTCAAGCTACTAACGAACAAGCTGCTAACGAGCAAGTTGTTAGCGAAGTGACAAAAGTACAGTCAGAACCCGTTGACGACAAAAAAGCACGAATTGCAGCTGCAGTTGCTAAAGCAAAAGCGAAGAAGCTTGAAAATCAGCGTAAGCTGAGTGAAAAGGAATAAACATGGCATTTAAAATAGCTTCATCTCCACATGTCAGTACCACACTGCAGACCAATAAAGTCATGCTGCGTGTTGCCTACTGTTTAATTCCGGGTATTTTAGCCCAAACCTACTTCTTTGGTATGGGGACTTTGGTACAAATCATTATTGCCGTAGTAACAGCCTTAAGCGCTGAAGCTTGCATAATGAAGTTACGTAATAAATCAATTAAAACAGCCTTAGCAGATAATAGTGCCTTAGTTACAGCTTTATTGATTGCCGTTGCCATACCGCCCTTAACACCTTGGTGGATGACGGTTATAGGCTGTCTTTTTGCTATCGTGATCGTAAAGCATTTATATGGCGGGCTAGGTAATAATATCTTTAATCCTGCCATGGCTGCATATGTTCTGTTACTGGTTTCGTTTCCAGTGCAAATGACCTCATGGGTTGCACCTGCAGAACTTGCTAGCAATCATGTGGGCATTATTGCAGCATTAAATTCAATATTTGAATTATCCAATGTGGATATTCATTTATATCGCCTTGGCATCGACGGTCATACTATGGCGACACCGTTAGACACATTCAAAACTGATTTATCTATGGGGTTAACTAGCGCCGAAAGTTTACAGAAGAATGTTTTTGACGGCATAGCAGGTGTTGGCTGGCTTTGGGTCAATATTGCGTATTTACTTGGTGGCCTTGTGATGTTAAAGCTCAAGGTGATCCGCTGGCAGATCAGTACTGGCATATTATTAGCGATATTTATCTGTGCAGGTGTGGGATTTTTATTAAATCCAAGTACTCATGCTAGCCCATTACTGCATCTGTTTTCTGGTGGCACCATGTTATGTGCTTTCTTTATTGCGACCGATCCTGTTACCGCTGCAACCAGTCCCCGGGGCAGATTGTTATTTGGCGCTATCATAGGCGTGCTTATTTTTGTGATTAGAACCTATGGTGGTTACCCTGATGCGGTCGCCTTTGCAGTTTTACTTGCCAATATGTGTGCCCCATTTATTGATTACTACATTCGTCCGCGCTCATACGGCCATAGAGCAGGAAATTAAACAGGATTTATTATGTCTAATATTATTACACGAAATGGCCTGATACTTGCGATATTTGCTTTGTGTTGCACTGGCTTAGTAGCAAGCGTGAACTATTTAACTGCAGACAGGATTATTGACCAGCAACGCAAGCAACTTACACGCGTGCTGCAACAAATCATACCTCAAGCAATGCATGACAATGCATTAACTGACGATTGTATTGCCGTGATTGATGAAGCATATTTGGGCAGCGATCAATCGTTATCAGCCTATATTGCTAAACAGGGCGATTTACCTGTTGCAATGGCCATTGAAGCCATTGCCCCTGACGGTTATAACGGTGATATCAAGCTTATTATCGGTGTCGATAACGACAACACCCTACTAGGCGTAAGAACCTTAGCACATCAGGAAACACCTGGCTTAGGTGACAAAATTGATTTAAGAAAATCTGACTGGGTTTTAGCCTTTGCTGGGTTAGTTTTTAATTCAAACGATAAACCATTAGGCGTTAAAAAAGATGGTGGTAACATCGACCAATTTACAGGGGCTACCATTACCCCAAGAGCTTATGTCAAAGCGATTAATAATGCCCTAACCTATGTTAAAAACAACAGGCAAATGCTTTATAGCACCGTAAACCAATGTGGACGAGATCATGACTAATTACCGCGAAATAGCTTGGCAAGGATTATGGAAAAACAATCCCGGATTGGTTCAGTTATTAGGCTTATGTCCGTTATTAGCTGTAACAGCTACGGTAACTAATGCTTTAGGCTTAGGTGTTGCCACACTGCTAGTGCTGGTTGGTTCTAATGTACTGGTATCATTGGTGCGCAACTTTGTTCCAAAAGAAATCCGTATTCCAGTGTTTGTGATGATCATTGCCGCACTAGTAACCTGTGTTCAGCTGTTAATAAATGCTTATGCCTATGGCTTATATCTTTCTTTAGGCATTTTCTTGCCCTTGATTGTCACCAACTGTGTGATCATTGGCCGAGCAGAAGCCTTTGCATCACGCAACAATGTTAGCAGCGCTGCTTTTGATGGGCTCATGATGGGACTTGGGTTTACCGCCATTTTAGTGGTGCTTGGCGGAGTACGTGAAGTTCTTGGTCAAGGCACTTTATTTGATGGTGCTGAGCTGCTGTTAGGTGACTGGGCAAGCGCACTGACGATTCAAGTATTTCAACTCGATAGCCATTTTTTAATTGCAATGTTACCGCCGGGGGCGTTTATCGCCATGGGACTGTTAATTGCCCTTAAAAATGTTATTGATGCAAAACTCGAAAGCCGACAACCAAAACAACAAAGCGAAGCCATAGCGCGCGCCAGAATTACCAAGGTTAGCTAATAGATGAACAAACAAAAACGTTATGAAATGTTAACCCGTCTTCGGGACAATAACCCTAAACCTGAAACTGAATTAAACTTTTCATCGCCGTTTGAACTGCTGGTTGCCGTCACCCTGTCGGCGCAAGCAACCGATGTCAGCGTCAATAAAGCCACTGACAAATTATTCCCTGTCGCCAACACAGCTCAAGGAATTTACGATCTTGGCGTTGATGGCTTAAAAACTTACATTAAAACCATTGGGCTTTATAACAACAAAGCGATAAATGTTATTAAAGCCTGTAAAATGCTAATTGATCAACATGGCGGCGAAGTACCTGAAAATCGAGAGGCATTAGAAGCACTCCCTGGCGTTGGCCGTAAAACTGCCAACGTGGTACTCAACACTGCATTTGGCTGGCTAAAAGATAATGAAGGTAGATATTTTTTAGCTGTTGATACACACATTCAACGCCTAGCTAATCGCACTGGTTACGCTAAAGGTAAAACGGTTGAGCAAACAGAACAAGCCATTATAAAGAACACTCCACGAAAAACAGAATTCATGTTCGATTTACATCATTGGTTCATTCTACATGGCCGTTACACCTGTATAGCTCGTAAACCCAGATGTGGCTCATGCATTATTGAAGATTTATGCGACTTTAAAGATAAGACTGAATGATTTAATTAACTGCAGTTATAGTTCATCAAATAGTAAATTCATAAGCACGTAAGTTCTTTGTAGTGGCTAATGAATACTGACCAATTTCTTAAAGATGTCCGTAACTCGTTTTTGGACATTTTCGTGTTAGGACTTTGGGTAATCATGGCATTTCAGATTACCCAAAGTATGGATAAGATCTAAACCTGTGGCCAATTTCAATTGGCCACTACACACCGTGTTTGCGCCGCTCGAAAACACCACTAAAACTCAAGCCATACGACCTTGCCCTTGTTGCCGACAACCGATGATATTTATGGGGGTGCATGCACGACTGACAAGCTTTCTTAGGCAAAACCAACGACACCTAACGCCACTGTTTAAGCCGAGGAATTAGAAAGTGAACACTTAAGATGCAGAACAATAAAAGTATCAGGAGGTGCTAAGGTATTGATATGTTGAGGTAAAGAAATTAGCTGGCGATGCTAAGGGATCGATGCGGCTAGTAAAAAATGTAACTGCTCTGCACACATCGAAAAAGCGTAAGATCTTACGCCGATATTTACACTATAAAGGTATCACTCGGGCTTGTTCAACACTTGGGATAAGGACGCGGCTACGCGCGGCCTATCCTTATCTGTTATGTACTTGATGGCACCATTACTAATATACAAGCAACTTGGAAAACATATTACCCAAAACAGTATGCCTTGATAATAAGGCACAAATCTAGGTATTAAAGCCCATAAATAAACGGACAATATTAATAAAGCGGTAAGTGATATTTTCACAACATCTATAGAATTTAATGAACGCTTTAGCTTTTTAACTAACATCATAGTTAATAAAGCAGCTAAAATAATATATAGACTAAACTCAATAGCCCACAGCCCTCTTACAGCAAAGATCTTAAATGATTCAGAAAATGATTCATTTTCCATAATCGTTATTGACCATGACAAGGGAAACATTAGATCTGTTATTGCAACTAGTTCAGTAATTGCGAGCCAAATTAATCCATAAATTAGACCTAAGAATATATTCTGCTTCATTAATTATTAGTGCCCAACACTTTAAAGTACATAACGCCCTAATAATGGGCAAAAAATTGTTGGCTAAAATGTTGAGGAACGAAAACAGCCAACTGTTTTTTGTCCTTATTTATTAGCTTGTTATATGGCAACTTGCTCAGCCACTTTTGCCTGAATTTCATTTACCAATTCAGTTGAACCTTTGATTGATAAACCTTCATAGGTTTCGGAATATATCTTAATTTTTTTAGAATTGATATTTGCTTCCCAAACCGATATTTCCTGAGAACCTACGACGTTATAATTCTTTTCTTTAACTCTTGCACCAAAGCTAGCCAAGACAATTTTAAGTGCCTCGAATAGTTTATCATCAGTTTCTGAGCCTAAAAGTACAGTTGAAGTGCCAAACATATCCCTTGCCATATAACGCTCTGTTAATGGGCGAATTTTGCTGGGTTGATTTTTGCCCGCGAAGCGGAAAAGCAAAAAGCGAAACAGCAAAATTTGTCCATATTTAACAGTTTGTTATGTTTTGAACATCCTATTGCTAATGCCTATTTAATATTCGCCGCTAGACTTCTGGTTAGCTTTAAATGCCTCAACTTCCAAAGGTGCATTCTCATAACCGTACTTTGCAAGATCAGAGAAGTGTTGAGTAATTACTGCTTCCAAACTAGACCTTTCAATTTGTAACACATGCACCAACTCGTGAGCCAGTTTGGGTTTATCTAATTCGTAACCTGTTCTGGTATAAATGGAATAACCAAACACTTGAGCATTGTTAACTATTCCCTCACCGACAAAGCCAAGTGCTTCTCCAAGAACTCTTAATGCAAAGTTTTCATAAGGGAAAGGAACTGCATCAACATAGACAATTCTTACTTTTTCTGGATTCTGAATTCCAATTTCTGTTGCCAATAACAACTGCTGCTCTTCTAGCGGAGTTCCGATCTCTAAGCCTTTTGCATCGGTTTCATGAGCCCAGGAGATATACTGAGGCAATAGTATATTGGAAATTATTTTTTCATATGAGAGTACTAAAACTACCATTACAACGACTACTGCTAGCAATAGCAATTTAAGTTGCTTCATAACTTTGACTTCCTTTTCTAAAACTTGCGATAACTACATTTGCTAAGAAAAAACATAACAGCTTATTCAATAGCAGCACAATAATGTTCCAGGCTGCTCAATTCAAACCTCAAAGATACCATCGCTAAGTCATTGTTGTAAATCGAATGTTTTTCATAAATACGTAAGTAATGCTCAAAATATTGCCGGAGAAAGAATGCGTCTTTGTTTACGTGGTCTATACAACACTTTAACAAAATTCGCAGTAGATTGATATGT
>NZ_JBFRKH010000090.1:0-3426 GCF_041469265.1 Shewanella sp. 10N.286.51.B2 | reverse complement strand
GCAGCGGATACAGTTTTCAGAGCCGTGCGGCACACTGGCGTAGACGCGACCTTGAGCGGCTTTTGCATCTCTAATCACCTCACCACCGTTCCAGCAGCCACCAAGGGTACTGACTTCATCCGATTTCACGGTGTTGCCACCAACCAGACACATCCCACACGAGCGTTCTTCCCAGCCTATCGGATTACGGTTAACCAATGCCGCCTGAATGCTATCATCACTGTGATACACCATCTTGCATTGGATTTGCTCCATCGAAGCATCTTTAAGGAAGTTGCGCACTGATTGTTTGGATTTCGCATCCAACTCACCATGCGCTTCATCCATTTTCTCTGCCATCACGGACGGGGTAATTTTGTTGTAGTAGATAGTCATCAACAGGCGTGTATGCCCCGCCAATAGCTTAGAAATGACAGGCAATGGTAGTTGCGTATCCATTGTATACGCCGTGATGAGTGAGACTCGTAAGCTGTGTAGGGGAAAAAGTGTGGCAAATTTAGCACCTTCACAAGTACCTTCTGAGTAATCCACAACCAGTTTTAGCCGTTCTCCGTTATCTAGGGTATTACCACGTTTTGCGAGTTGGTTTTCTAGCGTCAATAGGAGTTGATACCAGAAAGGCGCTACAGTTACGTCTGATATTGGTTTATGTTTATCCTCACCTTTTGCTGATGCATCACGAAACAGAAAGGCAATCTCGGCCATGCTTTCTAGCTGTTTGTTCGACTTTTTATTACCCGTGTGTTTTCTCAGCAGTGTGGTGCAATCGGTAGGTTTTGTAATCGGGTTGTATTTTTCTTGCCAGTTACGCAGTTTCTCAAGCCAGTACAGCACTTCATCATTTTGCCAAGGGATGATATAACCACGCTCTAGCTCATCTTTGTTTTGATCCGCAGTCTTATTGGTGTTGATATACAAGCCTGTAGAATACAGCCCAGTCATGGTGTCGTGAATACGGCGGAAGATGCCTTTTCCGAACGGGCGCTTTTCGCTGCCAAGTGCGAAGTCATGTTGGGTGTTCACTACCCATTGACCGTTTTCATAACGCCACGTATCGGCTTCGCCACTATCGAGTATTCGCACCTGATAGGTACGAAGCGGCAGGTGGAGTTTCATGAAAATCACCATCGCTTTGACAGGCGACCAGATTTGATGGACGGTGATTTTCTTATTCCCCTCTCCTTTAATATGGCGAGTCACCTCTTTGGTGCGCCACACACAATCAGGGTCGGACCCATCAATCAGCTCTGGCTCGACTTCAAACCAGTCACCATCGCCACCTCTTTCTCCTTGCCCTGTTTGCTGTTGCGCCCATGTCCAATGCTTGAAATGGCGATAATGATAGGCAGGCAGCAAGGTTTCACCGTCCTTGAGATTTTGCTCAATGACGGTGAGTTCAGTTTTATCAGGCAACGGACAAAGGATTTGGCGTAAGTCCTGAATGTAACGATACGGCAAAGGATTACGGACGGTTTCACTATGTAAAACTTGTCTTTTAATTTTACTGAGTGGGTTTTGAAACGCAGGTACTAGGTTGCCATTATCATCCTCGACAGAACAATGATGTTCAATAACAAAATCGATGAAGTCAGCAGGAATATTTACACTCGCTTGGATTTTATTTGGGTCATTGAGCGTATTTTTACCCAGTCTCTCCAGCTCTTCACTAGAACATAAATGTCCTTCATAACCATTGAAAAATAAATCTAGATTACTAATTGCATAAGGTGCACATTTAGCAATATAAGACTCAAAAAAGCGTGTCAGCGACCATAGTTTAGGGTCAATCGATGTGGTTTGTGCGGCCATCCACTCCGCTGCCAACTCCTGCCATTGTTGCCACTCCGCACCAAGCGTGGTGAGCATCCAAGAGAAGGTTAAATCCGATGAACGTCCATCATTTTTTATCTTTTTCGCCATTACTTACCTCTCAATTTTGGATGTTTGCCAGTGAAGTACCCCTGTGGGTCGATGTCATCAAAGCCATGCTCAACCAGTGCTTTCCAGTCGAGCGCTTTGACTTTGGATTCAGGGTTTGCCAGTTGCAGTGTCGCTTGGGTCAGTTCATCAGAGATTTCCTGCTGACCTTTGCCTGTGTAGGGGATTTGTGAATCGAGGGACTTATGGTGCATACAGCGTCGAATCACCAACGGGTTCAACCCTGAGCGTTCTAATCGTCTACCGTAATTATGGCGATGCCCGTGAGGGTCTTTACCTTCAACCTTGCTTTGCTCCAAACCAATGCGTTTCAAGCCGTTGGCGTAGTTATCATGGAAAGCGTTGATGGTGTAAGGGTTGCCGAAGGCGCTGTGATGAAAAGAAATAAACGCATAAGGGTGGTGACAGTCGATGCTGGCGCGGTACTTTTGATAGTTTTTCCAAAGTGACATAAACACTTTGCCGTAGTCGGTTGGGAACCACTGAACCTGTATGTAATTGTCTTTATGGTCAACCACACGGTTTTTCCAACCAAGATGTGCTGTGCCTTTCATGCGCTGGCGAGGGATGCGAGCATATTGCTCCTTTAGATATGCTTCTCTGTTTGGTGTACCAGAACGACTTCGCCAACCATCAGGGGCTTTGCCATCTATTTCGTTGTAAATTCGAACGATAGCACTATCTGGCTCATAGGGATCTTCAAACACGTCTGTCACCCAAAGCGTTAAAGCTTCACTTTCGCGTAACCCGCCACCGTGCATGAGAAGGAGTATTAACTTGTCCCTGAGTGCCACTCGTGGATCGCTCGCGCCACCGATGCCGTTTATATAAAAATCTTCCCAATGTTTTTCAGGAAAGGCGATAGCATCATCCTCGGTTTTAGTGAGTGGCGTGCGTCCTTTAATGGTTCGCGCCTTACGGATGGTTTTGTTGACGGTCTTATCTTCAATATGACCAAGGAAATCATTTTGGTTTTTTCGATACCATGCAGCGTAATTCAATCGCTGCTCATGAGGGGTAGCATCACGCAAGGGATTCATGGACGCAGTGCCGTGCTTGTTTGCCAACCAATCTGTAAATGCCGTCAATCGATGAATATGCTTATTCACGTTACTGGTTGAGCTTGGCACCCAATACAAACCTGATGGGTCAAGTCCATCCTCACCAATCGTTCCTGTATACAACCGCTTAGAAAAGGTCTGAAAGAGCAACTTCGGATCGTCAAACAATCCTCTATTTGCTTCCATATAATCCAGCAACAAGGACACCGCTTGAATAAACCCATTCATGACGGAGTTACTCACACCGTCTGCCTCTAGCTTGAGTAGGTAGTCTGTGACCGTACTTAACTCTCCTTGCTCAGTTAGCAAGATAGGCAGTTGGCTTTTGATGCCCGTATTGTCCTCTACAATCGTTGCTCTAACTTTTACTGATGACAAACTAACCTTCCGTGTACATATTAAACATATAATACACTATAGTCCTATG
>NZ_JBFRKH010000089.1:0-2282 GCF_041469265.1 Shewanella sp. 10N.286.51.B2 | reverse complement strand
AGCTAATCGACCTGGGATTTTATAATGTTTTAATTCTTTATAAAAAGAATGGTGGTCGATACTGGGCTCGAACCAGTGACCCCCTCCTTGTAAGGGAGGTGCTCTCCCAGCTGAGCTAATCGACCTCGCTGTGTGGGGCCGTATTATAGGGAGCAACGAAATACTGTCAACGACTTTTTGATTAAAAAAGTTCAGGCGAGCTAAAAACAGCCGTCTTGGTTGATTGTTAGACGCATTAGACCGCCTTTTGCTGACATCAACCAGATTTTGGCGAATAAATAACATCTCACTATTGAATAAGCCCCCTATTATATTCTTTCTGCCTCCACTAATACCTGTTAGTTAGTAGACTACTACTAACCTTTATATTCAAACTTAAATTGATTGCGCAATATTAGATGACGTTGACTATAGTGAATGCCTGCTCCACAAGAATGAAAATAACAAGAGTGGAACTCGCATAATGTGGTGGTTTGGGTATAGAATATCGGCCACTTTATTATATCTGTCTTTATATAGACGTTTTCAGAAATAGGTCAGTGTCCCATTATGACAACTAAGACGCGTTTTGCTCCAAGCCCAACAGGCTTTTTACATGTAGGTGGTGCTCGTACAGCACTTTATTCTTGGCTATATGCTCGTGCGAACCAAGGTGAGTTTGTTTTACGTGTAGAAGATACAGATATTGAACGTTCAACACCTGAAGCTTGCGCTGCGATCTTAGAAGGTATGGAGTGGTTAGGCTTAACTTGGGATGAAGGCCCGTATTACCAAACCAAGCGCTTTGATCGTTACAATGAAATCATTGCTCAAATGCTAGAACAAGGCAGTGCATATAAGTGTTACTGCTCACGTGAGCGTATTGAAGCAATGCGTGAAGAACAAGCTGCTAATGGTGAGTCTCAAAAATATGATGGACATTGTCGTAACTTAGCGCCACGTGAAACTGATGAGCCGTTTGTTATTCGTTTCAAAAACCATACAGAAGGTAGTGTGGTATTTGATGATCATGTTCGTGGTCGCATCGAATTTGCTAACGATACTTTAGATGATTTGATCATTGCCCGAACTGAGGGCACGCCAACTTATAACTTCTGTGTAGTTGTTGATGACTGGGACATGGGGATCACTTGTGTTGTACGCGGTGAAGATCACATCAATAACACCCCTCGCCAAATTAATATTTTAAAAGCATTAGGTGCACCTGTTCCTGAATATGCGCACGTATCAATGATTTTAGGCGACGATGGCGCTAAATTATCAAAACGTCATGGCGCAGTTGGCGTAATGCAATACCGTGATGATGGCTATTTACCTGAAGCCCTATTGAACTACTTAGTTCGTTTAGGTTGGTCACATGGCGATCAAGAAGTATTCTCAATTGATGAAATGATTTCATTATTTAAATTAGATGACATCAACAAAGCAGCTTCTGCATTCAATACTGACAAATTAAATTGGCTAAACCAGCATTACATTAAAGAGTCGGCACCAGAATATGTTGCAGGCCACCTTCAATGGCATATGGATGACCAAAAAATTGATACCACAAACGGCCCTGCTTTAGCTGAAGTTGTCACAGCACTTGCAGAAAGAGCGAAAACCTTAAAAGAGTTAGCCGCATCTAGTCGCTACTTCTATGAAGATTTCGACGCTTTTGATGAAAATGCAGCGAAAAAGCACTTGCGTGGTGTTGCAATGGAACCACTTAAGTTAATCCAACAAAAAATTTCTGCTCTATCTGATTGGTCTGTTGAAGCAATTCATCAAGCAATTGAAGACACCGCAGCAGAACTTGAAGTAGGAATGGGTAAAGTTGGAATGCCTTTACGTGTCGCTGTTACAGGCGCCGGAATGTCACCTGCTGTAGATTTAACCTTATTTCTCATTGGAAAGGCTCGTTGCGAACAAAGAATATCCAAAGCGATTGATTTTGTAGCAGCTAGAATAAATTCTTAAAAAACGAGTTGACACTTTTGGGCAGGCTGCATAGAATGCGCCCCGTACTTGAGAGACGATGTGATTATTTATCGCAGCATGTCCAAATGCAATTTGTAAAGTTGAGGGGCTATAGCTCAGCTGGGAGAGCGCTTCGCTGGCAGCGAAGAGGTCCACGGTTCGATCCCGTGTAGCTCCACCAATTTTACAACAATTCAAGCGTTAAGTTTTAGCCTACAGAACTTAATGAGTATTCACTCTTTGCAGAGTATAATGCAGTCCGGGTCCCCTTCGATTAAAGAAGAGATGCCTAGGACACCGCGCTATTTTTATTAAGAGCACGG
>NZ_JBFRKH010000088.1:0-14140 GCF_041469265.1 Shewanella sp. 10N.286.51.B2 | reverse complement strand
AGGTAAGCCAGGTAAGCCAGAGTAAAATACTAAGAGAAATTAATTAGTAAAGATGATTTAAGTTAAAATTTCACGAAAAATAGACATAAAAAAACCGAGCTAGGCTCGGTTTTTTTAAATGAGTAATAAATTACTCTGCAGCTTCTACTTCAACAGCTTCAGCAGCTTCAGGGCGACCTACTAACTCGATGTAAGCCATTGGGGCTTTATCACCGGTACGTAGACCACACTTAAGAATACGAGTGTAACCACCAGGACGTTCCTGGAAGCGTGGACCCAATTCAGTAAATAACTTACCTACAACTTCAGCGTCGCGGGTACGAGCAAAAGCTAAACGGCGATTTGCAACGCTGTCAACTTTAGCAAGTGTTATTAGAGGCTCAACTACGCGGCGCAGTTCTTTCGCTTTAGCTACTGTAGTCTTGATTAACTCATGACTAACTAGTGAGCATGCCATGTTACGGAACATAGCTTGACGATGACTGCTGTTGCGGTTTAGTTGACGACCACTCTTACGATGGCGCATGACCTAATCCTTATAATCTTTAATCTGTACTAACTAAACTGGGACTTATAGGTCGTCTGCTAAACTAGCTGGAGGCCAGTTTTCTAGACGCATACCTAAAGACAATCCGCGAGACGCTAATACATCCTTAATTTCAGTAAGAGACTTCTTACCTAAATTAGGAGTCTTGAGCAACTCAACTTCAGTGCGTTGTACTAGATCTCCGATGTAATGAATCGCTTCAGCCTTCAAACAGTTGGCTGAACGTACAGTTAGCTCTAAATCGTCGACAGGACGCAACAGAATCGGATCAAACTCCGGTTTCTCTTCTACAACAGTCTGTTCAGTCACATCACGAAGGTCTACGAACGCATCTAGCTGTTCAGCTAAAATTGTTGCAGAACGACGAATTGCTTCCTCAGGATCAATAGTACCATTAGTGGTCATATCGATAACGAGTTTATCTAAATCAGTACGTTGCTCTACACGTGCTGCTTCAACATTATATGCAATGCGAGCAACAGGTGAGAATGAAGCATCAACCAACAAGCGACCAATTGGGCGATCATCGTCTTCGGTTTGTGCACGAGCCGAAGCTGGAACATAACCACGACCACGCTCAACACGGATACGCATGCTGATATCATTGTTACCAGTCAAATGACAGATAACATGATCAGGATTCATAATGGTAACATCACCATCATGTGTGATATCTGCTGCTGTAACAGGGCCTGTGCCTGACTTACTTAAAGTAAGTAAAGCTTCATCCTTACCCTCAATGTTTACCGCTAAACCTTTAAGGTTAAGCAATATCTCAAGGATATCTTCTTGTACGCCTTCTTTGCTACTGTACTCATGTAACACGCCGTCGATTTCGACTTCAGTTACGGCACAGCCAGGCATAGACGACAATAAGATACGACGCAAAGCGTTGCCTAATGTGTGACCAAAACCACGTTCTAGTGGTTCTAGCGTAACCTTGGCACGAGTTGGGTTAACCTGCTCTATGTCAACGAGACGCGGTTTTAGAAATTCTGTAACAGAACCCTGCATTGTGTCCTCTCTTGTTTGTTAGCTTTACTTAGAGTAAAGCTCGACGATCAGCTGTTCGTTAATTTCCGCAGACAAATCGCTACGTTCTGGTAGACGCTTGAAAGCACCTTCCATTTTCGCGCTGTCGACTTCAACCCATGTAGGCTTCTCACGTTGACCAGCCACTTCTAAAGCCGCTTTAATACGAGCTTGAGTACGTGACTTTTCACGGATGCTTACAACATCATTCGCAGACACTTTGAATGACGGAATGTTAACAACACGACCGTTAACCACGATTGATTTGTGGCTTACTAATTGACGTGATTCAGCACGAGTCGCACCAAAACCCATACGATAAACAACGTTATCTAAACGGGTTTCTAAAAGAGCAAGTAGGTTTTCACCAGTGTTGCCTTTTAGACGTGCAGCTTCTTTGTAGTAGTTACGGAATTGCTTTTCTAGCACACCGTACATACGACGAACTTTTTGTTTCTCGCGTAGCTGTAAACCGTACTCTGATAAACGTGGCTTACGTGCGCCATGTTGACCAGGTGCAGCTTCAAGCTTACACTTCGAATCGATTGCTCTCACACCGCTTTTTAGGAAAAGGTCTGTACCTTCTCTGCGGCTGAGCTTGAGCTTAGGACCCAAGTATCTTGCCATGATCTTTCTCCAACTATCCTATATACGACGTGTTATACACGACGCTTTTTAGGTGGGCGACAGCCATTATGAGGGATAGGTGTCACATCGGTAATGTTGGTGATTTTATAACCAACAGCGTTCAGCGCACGAATGGCTGACTCACGACCTGGACCTGGACCCTTTACGAAAACTTCAAGGTTTTTAACACCGTAATCTTGTGCAGCAATACCTGCACGCTCAGCAGCAACCTGCGCAGCGAACGGTGTAGATTTACGTGAACCACGAAAACCTGAACCGCCAGAGGTAGCCCAAGACAACGCATTACCTTGACGATCTGTAATGGTGACAATTGTGTTGTTGAAAGATGCATGGATATGAGCCATACCATCTGCAACCTGTTTACGTACGCGCTTACGCGGAGAACGTGACGGAACTTTAGCCATTTTGGTTTACCTTCCCGTTACTTTCTAATTGGTTTACGTGGACCTTTACGCGTACGCGCATTGGTCTTAGTACGTTGCCCACGAAGAGGCAGGCTACGGCGATGGCGGAGACCACGATAACAACCAAGATCCATAAGACGCTTGATGTTCATTGAAATCTCACGACGTAAGTCACCCTCTACTGAGTATTTGGCAACTTCTTCGCGTAGAATATCTATTTGAGCTTCGCTCAATTCCTTGATCTTAGCATCTTCAGCAATTGAAGTAGCTGCGCAGATTTCTCTAGCGCGCGTACGTCCAATACCAAAAATTGCAGTCAATGCGATGACTGTGTGCTTTTGATCAGGAATGTTAATGCCAGCGATACGGGCCACTATGCACTCCTTAATATGTTAAAGGTCGACTGCGAAAAGCCCGAAAGGATACTCGACAGCCAACAAATTTGCAAACATTATTTGCTCAGTTCTATTTAGAACTGAGCAAATATCTTTTTTTAGCCTTGACGCTGTTTGTGTTTTGGTTCAACACAAATCACACGTACAACGCCACTACGCTTGACGATCTTGCAATTACGGCAGATCTTCTTCACGGAAGCTCGAACTTTCATTTCATCACTCCGTTAAAAGCTATTAGCGACCAAAGCGATCTAAATTCGCTTTGTTTACTAGGTTAGCTTTCTTCATCACAGACTCATACTGATGAGACATCATATGGGTCTGAACCTGAGCCATGAAGTCCATGATTACGACTACAATAATTAGTAGTGAAGTACCGCCAAAATAGAACTGTACTTTCCACGCAATTAACATGAACTCCGGAATTAAACAGATAAAGGTAATATAAATCGCACCCGCAAGGGTCAAACGAGTCATTACTTTATCAATGTAACGCGAAGTCTGTTCTCCAGGACGAATCCCAGGAATGAACGCACCACTTTTCTTCAAGTTATCAGCTGTCTCACGTGGGTTAAACACCAACGCAGTATAGAAGAAACAGAAGAAAACGATAGCTGTTGCATACAATAATGAATACAGCGGTTGTCCAGGTGACACAGCTAAAGCGAAATCGCTTAACCATGACATGGACTCATTTGCACCAAACCACTGAGCCAGTGTGCCTGGGAACAAAATAATGCTGGATGCAAAAATTGGCGGAATCACACCTGCCATGTTCACTTTAAGAGGTAAATGTGTGCTTTGCGCTGCGAAAACCTTACGGCCTTGTTGACGCTTAGCGTAGTTAACGACGATACGACGTTGACCACGTTCTACAAATACAACTAAATAAGTAACTGCAAATACGATTACTGCTAATAGCAACAGAACCAGTACATTCAAATCACCTTGACGAGCCTGTTCAGCCGTTTGGCCGATAGCAGACGGTAAACCAGCAACAATACCTGCGAAAATTAATATCGAGATACCATTACCAATACCACGTTCAGTAATTTGCTCACCTAGCCACATTAGGAACATTGTTCCTGTCACTAGACTCACAACTGCAACAAAGTAAAAACCAAAACCTACATTGACCACAAGGCCAGGTACTAGGCTTGGCAAACCTGTTGCAATACCAATCGATTGAAGCGTACCCAACACTAACGTTCCGTATCTAGTGTACTGACTGATTTTCTTTCTTCCTGACTCGCCTTCTTTTTTCAATTCAGCAAGAGCAGGATGAACAACAGTCAATAATTGCATGATAATCGATGCCGAAATATACGGCATGATACCTAATGCAAAGATAGAGGCACGCTCTAAAGCACCACCCGAGAACATGTTAAACATGCCAAGGATGGTATCTTTTTGTTGAGCAAACAGATCTGCTAACACAGCTGCGTCAATACCAGGAATTGGTACAAACGAACCGGCTCTAAAGACGATAATCGCACCAATCACGAACAGGAGACGGGTTTTCAATTCAGATAAACCGCCTTTCGCGCTTTTTAAATCAAGTCCTGGTTTTGCCATCGACGTATTATTCCTCGATCTTGCCGCCGGCAGCTTCAATAGCTGCACGTGCACCTTTGGTTACCTTCAGACCTTTAACGGTCACTGGGCGTTCAATGGTACCTGAAAGAACGATTTTCGCAAACTGTATGTTGCGAGTAATTACGTTCGCATCTTTCAGTGCGTTAAGGTCGATAACATCACCGTTAACTTTTGCTAGTTCGAGTAAACGAACTTCAGCTGAGACCAAAGCTTTTCGCGAGGTAAAACCGAATTTAGGTAAACGAATTTTAAGAGGCATTTGACCACCCTCAAAACCGATACGCACACCGCCGCCAGAACGAGACTTTTGTCCCTTATGACCACGACCTGCGGTTTTACCTAAACCAGAACCAATACCACGACCTACACGCTTAGGAGCAGACTTAGATCCTGCTGCTGGAGATAGAGTATTTAAACGCATTATTAATCCTCCACCTTAACCATGTAGTAAACTTTATTAACCATACCGCGAACTGAAGGAGTATCTTCAACTTCAACGGTGTGGCCAATACGTCTTAGGCCTAAACCTAATAAACAGGCACGGTGCTTTGGCAAACGACCAATCGCACTCTTTGTCTGTGTTACTTTAAACGTTTTAGTAGCCATGGTGCATTAACCTCGAATTTCATCAACATTCAAGCCGCGCTTAGCTGCAACTTGTGCTGGTGACTTCATGTGCACCAACGCATCGACAGTAGCTCGAACGATGTTGATCGGGTTAGTAGAACCGTATGCTTTTGACAGAACGTTATGAACGCCTGCTACTTCCAATACGGCACGCATTGCGCCACCGGCAATAATACCGGTACCTTCCGATGCTGGTTGCATGTAAACACGCGAACCAGTATGGCGACCTTTAACTGGGTGATGCAGTGTACCTGCGTTCAACTCCACGGTAACCATGTTACGACGGGCTTTTTCCATTGCTTTTTGAATAGCAGCTGGAACTTCGCGCGCTTTACCATAGCCATAGCCAATCTTACCGTTACCATCACCTACCACTGTTAGTGCGGTGAAGCTAAAGATACGACCACCTTTAACTACTTTAGAAACACGATTAACTGCAATCAATTTCTCTTGCAAATCGTCTTTCTGCTGAGCTTCTAATTTAGCCATTTTTATAACCCCTTAGAATTTCAGGCCAGCTTCACGAGCTGCGTCAGCTAATGCTGCTACGCGACCGTGATACTTGAAACCAGAACGGTCGAATGCAACCGAAGTTACACCTTTTTCGATCGCACGCTCTGCAACAGTTTTACCCACTGCTTTAGCTGCGTCTACGTTACCGGTACTCTTTAGTAGTTCTTTAACCGCTTTTTCAACGGTTGAAGCAACTGCCAACACCTGAGCTTCAGGATTAATCACCTGAGCATAAATGTGACGCGGTGTACGATGTACAACCAGACGGTTCACGCCCAGCTCTTGGATCTTCTTACGAGCACGCAGAGCGCGACGTAAGCGAGATGTTTTCTTATCCATATCGCGTTACCTACTTCTTCTTAGCCTCTTTACGGCGTACTTGCTCGTCTGCATAACGAACACCTTTGCCTTTATAAGGCTCTGGTGGACGATAGCCACGAATCTCAGCAGCAACCTGACCAACTAACTGTTTATCAACGCCCGAAAGGACGATGTCAGTTTGGCTAGGACACTCTGCAGTAACACCTGCGGGAAGTTTGTGAACCAATGGATGTGAGAAACCTAAAGTTAGATCTAGGTTTGAACCAGCTGCTTTCGCACGGTAACCAACACCAATTAACTTTAATTTTTTAACAAATCCTTCAGAAACACCAACAACCATGTTGTTTACTAGTGCACGAGCTGTACCAGCTTGAGCCCAAGCGTTAGCAACGCCTTCAACTGGACCAAAACTTAGTACGCCGTTGTCTAGAACAACACTTACCGCTTTGTTGATTTCTCGAGTCAAACTACCTTTAGTACCTTTTACGGTGATAGTTTGTTCGTTTAAGGTCACCTCTACGCCGGCAGGAATAGACACTGGTGCTTTTGCTACACGTGACATACCTAGCTCCTTACGCTACGTAGCAGATAACCTCGCCACCCATGCCTGTTAGGCGGGCAGCACGATCGGTCATCAAGCCTTTAGAAGTGGACACAATTGCGACACCCAGACCGCCCATCACCTTTGGAAGTTCGTTTTTACCTTTGTAAATACGAAGACCAGGACGACTTACGCGCTGGATAGTCTCAACGACTGGTTTGCCTTGGAAATACTTTAAAGTGATTTCTAATTCAGGCTTGGCTTCTTCTGCTACGGCGTAGTCAGTAATGTAACCTTCATCTTTAAGTAATTTCGCAATTGCTACTTTTAACTTAGCTGAAGGCATCTTTACTGATACTTTGTTAGCAGCTTGGCCGTTACGAATACGTGTTAACATATCCGCAATAGGATCTTGCATGCTCATATTAGCTTACTCCGTGACAAGTGCTTACCAGCTGGCCTTACGTAGACCAGGAACTTCACCACGCATAGTAGCTTCACGTAATTTAATACGGCTAAGGCCGAATTTACGTAAGAAACCATGTGGGCGACCAGTTTGATTACAACGGTTGCGTTGACGCGCAGCGCTAGAATCACGAGGTAGAGCTTGTAACTTAAGAACAGCTTCCCAACGGTCTTCGTCAGAAGTCGCAGGTGCGCTGATAATAGCCTTAAGTGCTAAACGCTTTTCAGCATATTTAGCTACGAGCTGTGCACGCTTTGCTTCACGTGCTTTCATAGATGATTTTGCCATTATGCTACCCTTATTTCTTGAATGGGAAGTTAAATGCGTCTAACAAAGCACGACCTTCTTCATCATTCTTCGCAGTAGTAGTGATAACAATATCCATACCACGAATCTTATCGATTTTATCGTAATCGATTTCTGGGAAGATGATTTGCTCACGCACACCCATTGCGTAGTTACCACGACCGTCAAACGCTTTTGCGCTTAGGCCACGGAAGTCACGAATACGTGGGATTGCAATGTCAACTAAACGCTCTAAAAATTCCCACATACGCTCACCGCGTAGGGTAACTTTACAGCCAATAGGGTAGCCTTCACGGATTTTAAAACCAGCAACTGATTTACGTGCAACAGTTACAACTGGTTTTTGGCCAGCGATTGCAGTCATATCACGGAGCGCATGCTCCATAACTTTTTTGTCTGCAACGGCTTCGCCTACACCCATGTTAAGGGTGATTTTTTCAATCCGAGGGACTTGCATGACACTGGTATATTCGAACTTTTTAGAAAGTTCTGCAATAACAGTCTCTTGATATTTATCATGCAGTTTCGCCATCGTTTACTCCGTTTACTTAATGAGTTCACTATTCGATTTAAAGAAACGGACTTTTTTGCCGTCTTCGAATCGGAAACCAACACGATCTGCCTTGCCTGTGGCTTGGTTAAAGATCGCTACGTTTGATGCTTGTATCGCTGCTTCTTTCTCGATTACACCACCAGTTACGCCCAATTGTGGGTTTGGCTTTTGGTGTTTTTTAACAAGATTGATGCCTTCAACAATCAACTTACCAGTAGGTAGGACTTGAGAAACTTTTGCTCGTTTACCCTTGTCTTTACCTGCTAATACAATTACTTCGTCTTCACGACGGATTTTAGCTGCCATTTTGAAGCTCCTTACAGTACTTCTGGTGCCAGAGAGACGATTTTCATAAACTGCTCGTTGCGCAATTCACGTGTCACTGGTCCAAAAATACGAGTACCAATCGGTGCAAGGTTTGCGTTAAGCAAAACTGCTGCATTCCGATCGAAGCGAATGACAGAACCATCTGGACGACGTACGCCTTTCTTAGTACGGACTACCACCGCGTTATATACATCACCTTTCTTCGCTTTAGCGCGAGGAATAGCTTCTTTAACAGAAACCTTGATGACGTCGCCGATACCGGCATAACGACGATGAGAGCCACCCAAGACCTTAATACACTGAACTCTACGAGCGCCACTGTTACACGCGACGTCTAGAGTCGATTGCATTTGGATCATTTTAAGTGCTCCGCTATCGTTACTACAAAACCCCGAAATTGGGATCATATTTGTCCACTTCTTGAACAATTCATACCTTGCTAATTACTCATTAGCATTGAATGCAATTTGTTCAAAAATGGGGCGCAAGTATAACACCAAAATATTGGGTTGCATAGTATAAAAAAACAAACGGCCCCAAGCATTGGAGCCGTTTACTATAACCTAATGATTACTAGGCTTTTGTTACTACTTCAACAAGTGTCCAAGACTTAGTCTTAGAAAGAGGACGACACTGACTAATAGTCACTACGTCACCTTCATTACACTGATTGGTTTCGTCATGTGCATGGATCTTAGTTGTACGCTTAATGTACTTCCCATAAATAGGATGTTTCACTTGGCGTGCAATAGCAACAGTAATAGACTTGTCCATTTTGTTGCTAAGAACTCGACCTTGCAAAGTACGGATTTTATCAGACATTACGCACCTGCCTTAGAAGTAATAATGGTCTTAACACGTGCAATGTTACGACGCACTAATTTCAATTGATTCGTTTGAGTCAACTGACCAGTAGCGTGTTGCATACGCAGGTTAAACTGCTCACGCAGCAGACCAAGTAATTCAGCGTTAAGTTCTTCAACGCTCTTTTCTCTTAGTTCGCTCGCTTTCATTACATCACCGTCTTAGTTACGAAGGTAGTCTTAATAGGAAGCTTGGCAGAAGCTAAAGCAAACGCTTCACGCGCTAACTCTTCAGATACACCATTCATCTCATAAAGAACCTTACCAGGTTGAATCTGACATACCCAGTATTCAACGTTACCCTTACCTTTACCCATACGCACTTCAAGAGGCTTAGAGGTAATTGGCTTGTCAGGGAAAACTCGAATCCAAATTTGTCCTTGACGTTTAATGTGACGTGTCATGGCACGACGTGCAGATTCGATTTGACGAGCTGTTAAACGACCACGGCCGACAGCTTTCAAACCGAAAGTACCAAAGCTAACTTCAGTACCGTTCGCTAGACCGCGGTTACGGCCTTTGAACATCTTGCGAAACTTCATACGTTTAGGTTGCAGCATTAAAGTTTCTCCTATTTAGCACGAGGCTTGCGCTTAGACTGCTGCTTCGGCTCTTCTAACGCGACAACGTTACCGTCTAGAACTTCGCCTTTGAAGATCCAAACTTTAACGCCAATCACACCGTATTGGGTGTGACTTTCAGCTGTAGAATAGTCGATATCAGCACGTAGAGTATGCAAAGGTACACGACCTTCACGATACCACTCAGAACGTGCGATTTCAGCTCCGCCTAGACGGCCGCTCACTTCAACTTTGATACCTTGAGCACCAATGCGCATTGCGTTTTGAACTGCACGCTTCATAGCGCGACGGAACATAACACGACGTTCTAGTTGCTGCGCAATACTGTCAGCAACTAACTTTGCGTCTAACTCAGGCTTACGGATCTCAGCGATGTTGATTTGAGCAGTAGTGCCTGTAATTTTAGATACATGTGCACGTAATACTTCAACGTCTTCACCTTTCTTACCAATCACAACGCCTGGACGGGCAGTGTGAATAGTAACGCGGATGCTCTTCGCAGGACGCTCGATAACGATTTTAGATACTGATGCAGCCTTCAATTTCTCTGTAAGATATTGACGAACTTCCCAGTCGCTGTTCAGATTATTCGCATAATCTGACTTATCGGCGTACCAAGTAGAGATCCAAGGCTTCGTGATACCCAGACGGATACCATTAGGATGTACTTTCTGTCCCATTGCTCTCTTCTCCTAGCGATCTGATACAACCACAGTAATGTGGCTGGTACGCTTCATGATACGATCAGCGCGGCCTTTGGCACGAGGCATGATGCGCTTCATAGTTGGTGCTTCGTCAACAAAGACTTGGCCAACTTTAAGCTCATCGATATCTGCACCTTCGTTGTGTTCGGCGTTTGCGATAGCTGAGTCTAGTACTTTCTTAACCAGTACGGCGGCTTTCTTAGGGCTGAAGGTCAAAATCTCAAGCGCCTTAGATACAGGCAACCCGCGAATTTGATCAGCAACTAGACGGGCCTTCTGCGCAGACGTACGGGCGTAACGATGTTTAGCTAAAACTTCCATCTTATGTCTCCCGTATTAACGCTTCTTCGCTTTCTTATCTGCAGCATGGCCGCGATAAGTGCGAGTTGGTGAAAATTCACCAAGCTTATGACCGATCATTTCGTCAGTTACGAACACAGGTACGTGCTGACGACCATTATGGACAGCGATGGTCAACCCAATCATATTTGGGATGATCATTGAGCGGCGAGACCAAGTCTTAATTGGTTTTTTATCTCCCGCTTCCATCGCTTTCTCTACCTTCTTCAGCAAGTGCAGGTCAATGAAAGGACCTTTCTTGAGAGAACGTGGCATGGGCGAATCCTCTTACTATTTGTTACGACGACGTACAATGTACTTGTCGGTGAGCTTATTACTACGAGTTTTATAACCCTTAGTTGGCACACCCCATGGACTTACTGGATGACGACCACCAGAAGTACGGCCTTCACCACCACCGTGTGGATGGTCTACCGGGTTCATTGCAACACCACGCACTGTAGGGCGTACGCCTCTCCAGCGTTTAGCACCTGCTTTACCTAACTGGCGTAGCATGTGCTCGGCATTTCCAACTTCACCGAATGTTGCACGACAATCAACAGGCACTTTGCGCATTTCGCCAGAGCGAAGACGTAAAGTTGCATATTGGTTATCACGAGCAACAACTTGAACATAAGCACCAGCTGAACGCGCGATTTGAGCACCTTTACCAGGTTTCATTTCTACTGCGTGCACAACACTACCCACTGGGATGTTGCGAAGCGGCATTGCGTTACCGGTTTTGATGTCTGCATCCACACCAGATTGGATTGCATCACCAGCTTTCATGCCTTTAGCGGCAAGAATGTAGCGACGCTCACCGTCTGCGTACAATACTAACGCAATGTTAGCTGTACGGTTTGGATCATATTCCAGACGTTCAATTTTCGCAGGGATACCGTCTTTATTGCGTTTGAAATCAATAATACGATAATGCTGCTTGTGTCCACCACCAACGTGACGAACAGTGATGCGACCCGTATTGTTACGGCCACCACTTTTAGATTTCTTAGCCAACAGGCCTGCAAAAGGTTTCCCTTTATGCAAGTCGCTGTTCACCACTTTAACAACGTGGCGACGACCTGGAGAGGTTGGCTTACACTTAATAACTGCCATGATAATTCTCCTTTGCTTACTCAGCGCCACCGACGAAATCGATGTCAGCACCAGCAGCTAAAGTTACATAGGCTTTTTTCCAATCGCTACGACGACCTACACGGCCACCGGTACGTTTAGTTTTGCCTTTGTTTACCAAAGTGCGAACACTATCAACTTCAACTTCGAAAAGTTTCGCTACAGCAGCTTTAATCTCTGCTTTAGTCGCATCGATTGCTACGCGGAAAACTACAGTGTTGTTTTTCTCAGCTAATACAGTGCTCTTTTCAGATACATGTGGCGCTAAGATAACTTTTAGCAAACGTTCTTCGGTGATCATGCTAGCATCTCCTCGATTTGCTTCACTGCATCAGCAGTAACAAGAACAGTGTTGAACGCGATTAGACTAACTGGGTCTAGACCCGCTACGTCACGTACGTCAACCTTGTATAAGTTGCGTGCTGCTAAGAATAAATTCTCATCAACATCTGCAGTAACAATTAGAACGTCTTCTAGTTGCATTTCTTTTAACTTAGCTTTCAGCTCTTTAGTTTTAGGAGCTTCAACACTAAAAGATTCAACAACGACTAAACGCTCTTGACGTACCAATTCAGAAAGAATGCTTTTTAGAGCACCACGGTACATCTTTTTGTTAACTTTTTGGCTGTGATCTTGTGTTTTAGCAGCGAATGTTACGCCACCGCCACGCCAGATCGGGCCTTTAACACTACCGGCACGAGCTCGGCCTGTGCCTTTCTGACGCCAAGGCTTTTTGCCTGAGCCAGTTACTTCCGCACGAGTCTGTTGAGCACGAGTGCCCTGACGCGCGTTTGCAGCGTAAGCTACAACTACCTGATGGACCAATGCCTCGTTAAAGTCACGGCCGAAGGTAGTTTCGGAAACTTCAAGAGCGCTTTGCGCGTCTTTCAATACCAATTCCATTACTATCTCCTCAGACCTATGCTTTAACGGCTGGCTTGATAATCAAGTCACCATTGGTAGCGCCAGGAACAGCACCTTTTACCAATAACAAGTTACGCTCTGCATCTACACGTACAACGTCTAGATTTTGAGTAGTTACTTGCTCGGCACCCATGTGGCCAGACATTTTCTTACCTTTGAAAACGCGACCAGGTGTCTGGTTTTGACCAATAGAACCATTAGATCTATGAGCCAAAGAGTTACCATGTGTCATATCTTGAGCGTGGAAGTTCCAGCGTTTAATACCGCCTTGGAAGCCCTTACCTTTAGATTGACCAGTAACATCAACTTTCGCTGTATCTGCAAAGATATCAACGTTAAGTTCAGCACCAACTTCAATGCCTTCACCTTCACCATCTGCCAAACGCAATTCCCATAAACCTCGACCGGCTTCTACGCCGCTCTTAGCAAAATGGCCTGCTTCTGGCTTAGTGATGCGGTTGGCTTTTTTGGTACCAGTAGTTACTTGAAGAGCACGGTATCCGTCGTTTTCTAAAGTTTTCACTTGAGTTACGCGGTTACCAGCAATTTCAATTACTGTTACAGGGATTGAAGCACCATCTTCTGTGAAGATGCGAGTCATACCCACTTTACGACCAATAAGACCGATAGCCATCTTTCAAACCTCTTCTAAGGATCTCAATTAACCTAAGCTAATCTGAACGTCGACACCAGCGGCAAGATCTAAACGCATTAATGCGTCTACAGTCTTTTCAGTTGGCTCTACGATGTCAACTAAGCGCTTGTGAGTACGAATTTCGTACTGATCACGTGCGTCTTTGTTGACGTGCGGAGAAGTCAAAATGGTATAACGTTCTTTACGCGTAGGAAGTGGAATTGGACCACGAACCTGTGCGCCTGTACGCTTAGCAGTTTCAACGATTTCCGCTGTTGATTGATCGATCAAACGATGATCAAATCCTTTCAAGCGGATACGGATTCTTTGGTTCTGCATTGACCAGAGCTCCTAAAATGCACACATAAAAAATCACCCTCTAGCTTCTTCCCAATGGAAAAGCAGAGCGAGATGATTTAACCGTAGACTCCCAATCGGAGTCAATTATGAAAATGAATAATCCAAATGATTAAACATTATATTACGCTGTCTAGGACAGCGAAGGGCAATTATACAGATCTAATTTCATAGATCAACCCCTGCGAACAAAAACTCTTCAATTTAGTGGTTCTGTTCAAGGCGGTGGATTTTACATGGTTAGAATCAAAATGCAATAAAAACAAAAAAGGAAGCCGAAGCTTCCTTTTTTATGTGTTAACTAAAGACGCTATTAAGCGATAACTTT
>NZ_JBFRKH010000087.1:0-3154 GCF_041469265.1 Shewanella sp. 10N.286.51.B2 | reverse complement strand
CGAGTCCCGTCCGCTGCGCCGAACAGATTAGCCCTTGTCATAAGACAAGGGCTTTTTTGTGCCTGTAATTTATGACATTGAATGTATTTATCTTAAGCTGAGTCTATTGTTCTGCGGCTTTAACGTGAAAATTATTAAGCTTTAGATACTTCCAATCAGCAGGTTAAAAGGTTGATGTTAAGTTAAAAAATTACGGTAGATGTTTTAATTAAGCCTTGCTCTGATGTGTAATTTAGTATTTTATTAAAGATACAAACTCGCGAGCTATATCGCAGAAAATATAAAAAAGGAATTGTCCATGGTAGAACACATAACTGGCATGCTCGCGCTGATTGGCGTGCTGTCTTTATTGTGTCAATGGTTAGGTTGGAAGTTTCGTCTTCCTGCAATATTACCGTTATTGTTATGCGGTTTGTTACTTGGTCCGGGGCTTGGCATTTTAGACCCTGATGCTATCTTTGGCGATTTGCTGTTTCCCATTATTTCATTGGGGGTCGCGGTTATTCTTTTTGAAGGCGCGTTAACCCTCAATTTTAAAGAAATCAAAGATCACGGCCGCATGGTGACAAACTTAGTGACCTTTGGTGCCTTTATAACTTGGGCTTGTATCGCCCCAGCCGCTCATTGGCTATTAGGCTTTGAATGGCCCATGGCGCTACTTTTTGGTGCATTAGTGGTAGTGACAGGTCCAACAGTAATAGTGCCGATGCTGCGCACAGTAAGGCCAAAATCAAACCTTGCCAGCATCTTACGCTGGGAAGGAATAGTCATAGACCCTATCGGGGCAATTTTAGCAGTATTAGTTTATGAATATATTGCTGTGGCGACCGCTGCAGATCCCACCACCCATATATTATTCGCTTTAGGCATGACATTACTGTTAGGTTTTGGACTTGGGGCGCTTGCTGGCTATCTCATTGGCATTGCACTTCGTAGTAATGTGTTTCCTCATTATCTTAAAAATACTGCGGTATTAACTATTATGCTGGGCGTCTTTGTTGGTTCTAATTTGATCCAAGAAGAGTCTGGGCTGTTAACCGTGACTGTGATGGGCATTTGGTTAGCGAATATGCGTGGGGTTGATATTGCGGATATTTTAGAGTTTAAAGAGACTCTTACCGTATTACTGATCTCCGCCTTGTTTATTTTATTAGCAGCAAGACTTAACTCGACCGCGATGCTTGATTTAGGTTGGGGCGGTGTCGGTGTCTTACTGGTCGTGTTGTTGGTTGCAAGGCCTCTGAGTATCTGGATTTCTGGTATTGGTACTAGTTTATCTAGAGCTGATAAATGGTTTTTAAGTTGGGTCGCACCAAGAGGGATAGTTGCAGCGGCAATTTCTTCGTTATTTGCCATTAAGCTTGAAGCTATAGGGGTTAATGGTGCCAGCTCGATAGTGCCATTAGTGTTTTTAATTATTATTGGCACTGTTGTAATACAAAGCTTAACGGCAGGCCCATGGGCTAAGTTTTTAGGTGTAAAGGCCGATTCATCACAAGGCTTACTGTTATTTGGTGCCTCTAAGTTTTCACGTGAGTTAGCTAAGGTGTTAACGGCTAAGCAAGTGAAAGTGGTATTAGCCGATAATAACTGGGACAACATTCGTCAAGCGAGAATGGCGAATATCCCGGTTTATTTTGGTAATCCGGCCTCTGAACACGCCGAAAACTTTATGGATTTAAGTGGTATAGGTCGAGTGCTAGTGTTATCTCCCTATCGTCAATTAAACCCTTTAGTGAGTTTTCATTTTCAAGACTTATTCGGTACCAATAAAGTGTATGGCTTAAATAATGCCGAAGGGGGAAGTGCCAGACATCAATTGTCAGAGTCTTATTTAAAGCGTTTGTGTTTATTTGGTGAGTCAATTTCTTATGCCAAAATAGCCAGTTACATGGCGAAAGGTGCTGTTATTAAAGTCACTAATATTACGGATAATTTTACATTTGAACACTTTAAACAGCGTTATGGTGAAACGGCGATGCCGTTAATTTACCTGACTAAAGATCAGAAAGTAAAAATTATTTCAGGTACTGAAATTAATGAATTACCAGTCGGTATCGAGTTAATTAGCCTATTGCCGAAAGAGGCGCAAGAGCAAGATATCATCCAACGTAATTTAGCTGAAGTAACAGAAAATGAAGACGCTAATGAGCAAGATGACTCTGGTGAAACTTTCGGCAATACATCAGCTTGAATTTGATTTTGACTAAAAATCAGCAATAAAAAAGCTTCGTATTAACGAAGCTTTTTTTATGGAATTTTTACTTAAGGCTTAAGTTAAAGCGTTTCTAACACCGATAACACCACTTCATGGTGGTTTTTGGTTTTAAATTTATCGAACACATGTACTATTTTGCCATCTTGACCAATGAGGAAGCTCAATCTATGGATACCGTCATAGATTTTGCCCATGTAGGATCACCCTTGGAAATAATTTGAGACATAAAAATTGACAAATATCAATGAAGCCTATACTTAACAGTGAGTTAGATTAATAAATTTTCCTTTTGAATCCTAATTATATCAGTTGTCATATTTTTTTGTAAACAGGGCTGTTTTTGACGCTTTTTAGAGTTGTGAACTGTCATAAAAAGTTTAGGCGGTGCAATGGTTCATAGCTGATTGTCATACGGAAGAGCAGTCTGCAAATTTGGGTAAGAACATTTATCAGGCCTGTAAGCCTCCCTTAAATTATTAGGATTTTAAGGGAGAGTTACAATATTGCGCCTTGATTTTGTAACTTAATCAAGTAGGGTAAGTCTACACTTAAAAATAAGAGGTGAATAAAGATGTCAGAAGAGAAAAAGCATGGGGGTGTGGTGGTTTAGCAAAACTGGCCACTACTTTGTAGTCAATTGATGTGTTTGGCATAGAATAAGTTATCAGAAGGTTCAGCAGCACTTGTTCATCGTAACTAGGAATTGCCCCAAAGTGAGTTTGCGAGAAGTCCATTTAAACGCCGTGAACCAATTTTCCATTAGAAAATTTAATGTTAAGAAGCTCGTTCATTATTTAGAAAAGTGTTATCAGTAATAACCCTTCATAATCAAATTACGAAGGGCAAACAACCAAAACTTTAAGTTTGCACAGTGAGTACAATTTTTCCAACATGCTGTTTTTCTTTAAATTCCATTTGTGCTTGAACAATTTCCTC
>NZ_JBFRKH010000086.1:0-9304 GCF_041469265.1 Shewanella sp. 10N.286.51.B2 | reverse complement strand
TTTAAGTCCTTGAACAACCAGTATTTTGCGATAATTGGGTAATTCTCTTCCTGCTGCAAGCCACCCATAATGCTGGGCTGTCGGCACTTTAAGTCCTTGAATAATTGGTATTTAGCGATAATTGGGTGATTCTCTTCGTGCTGAAACCCACCCATGGCGCTATTAACCGGTGATGAATTTCATTGAACAGCCTTACATTCCCTAATGTAAATCGTTACTTTAAGAGGTTTAACTCTAACAAACTTCTGTCCGTGCGACCTGAGGTCGTATGAAGCGCTGTTCACCGCGATAAGGGTGAACCATCTGTATCACCAGTGTAGTGGATTGCTTAAACTGGCCACTAGCTTGTAGGTGAGACTTGTACTTTGTTACAGCTAAGGTTATCCAAAATATGGAAGTTTTCAGAACTTCGTAAAGCGTTATTGTCCATTTTCAAGTTAGCTTGGCCAACACATTTCTGCCCCTTTATGTGTTATCTCCAGTAATTTGTCCTATGCAGAACTGACTTCTTTGTATTACTTTTTCTCATCAGTCGTAAAGGCATGGTTCTGTGTAGCAAAAACCTTTTAGTTAACCAATGTATGTACTTTTATACGGTAGTGTCGGTTTTGTGCCGTTAATCTCAATTTATGCGCAATCACTTCACCGTTTGCTATTGAGTGAAAAGAAAAAGAGGCGTAAATTCAGTTAAATGAAAGTGTGAGTTCATGAAAAGTTCAGATAACTGGAAAGCAAAGTATGCGACTCACTTTTCTCCCTAGGTGTATTGGATCCAATTTTAAGCGTAAATGTTTAATAATCAGTTATTAATGAACTTTTCAGACTTTTTACTATACACACCTTCTCAACATGGCTTGGCAAAACTCGTAAGCCGTATATACAAATATTAGTTGCATCGAAATTACTTATTATCGCTGCAACCATTTTAAAAGGGACTTTCATGAATACGTCGATGACTGATCCACACGAAGGTATGCTCTCATTTCAGCATGCGCTGCGCGCTGGAATTTTAGAACTAGGTCCAGTAGCCAACCATCAAGACCTATTCAGCCATTTTGACGTACCTACACCAGGGGTAAATCGACTTACTTATGTTCGATTGAGTAAGGATCGCAGGACAGTAAAGGCCTTCGTATCGTGCGTCATGAATGGGCAAATAGAGGGGCTCCCTTGTGTGGCTGTAGGCTATGCTACCCCGCAAGAATTTCGAAACCAAGGTCATGCCAAACAAATCCTAAGAGATGTCATTAATGATCAGGCTAGCCAGGCACAAAATAACGGATTTAATAGTGTTTATATCGAGGCGGTAATAGATACAACCAACGTTCCGTCTCTGAGGGTAGCAGAAGCGGTGTTACGCGTGGAGCACGAGAGCATTACCGATTCTGCTTCTGGCACTCCAGCGTATAGATACACTGCTCAATTTAATGGTGCCCCCCTAACAAGCGCATAAAAATGGACGTCTGACGCTCATTCTTCGCTAATTTTAGCCAGTTATTTTCCGCAATTTATGCGGGCGTTAAACGTCAATGTCAGATTCGTACCTCAGCAGGAATATTATGAAAATAGAAGAAAAGTTAGTTGAGATTTTTAGAGGCAGAGCTGCTGGACCATTCTTGTTTCTAGGTTCTGGGTTTTCTAGGAGATACTTGGGGCTTGAGGATTGGCGAGGATTATTATCAAAGTTTTGTGTTGCGGGAAAACCATTTGAATACTACCTGTCTGCGGCAAACGGTAACTATCCAAAAATTGCTGGGCTCTTAGCCAAAGATTTTAATGAATATTGGTGGTCTGCTCCTGAATATGAGAGCAGTGTAAAAAGATTTAAATCAAAAATTGAAAATGAAACCTCCGCTCTTAGAATTGAAATAGCAAATTATTTGGCTACATTAGATCAATCGAAAGCTAAAGAGTCTGAGTATTGTGATGAGGTTGCTCTTCTTGCAAACTTGAACGTAGATGGGGTGATAACAACTAACTGGGATATGTTCATTGAACAGCTATTCCCAGAGTACAAAACATACATTGGCCAAGAGGAGTTACTTTTTTCAAATCCACAAGAGATTGGAGAAATATACAAAATTCATGGTTGTTCAACTAACTCAGGCTCTTTAGTTCTGACTGATTCTGATTACGAAAAATTTAATGAAAAAAACACCTATTTAGCTGCGAAGCTAATAACACTATTCGTTGAGCATCCTATAGTTTTCATCGGTTATTCAATATCCGATGAAAATATCAGCAGCCTTTTGAAAGCTATATCTGCTTGCATTGGTAAAGATAATGTTGAGCAGTTAAGACAGAATCTAATATTTATTCAAAGACTTGCTTCTGGTGAAGAGCCAAACATTTCTGATACGTACTTAACTATTGATGGGATACAAATCCCATTGGTTTTAGTTAAAACCAATGATTATTCACCTGTTTATAGAGCAATAGATGCTACAAAAAGAAAGATTCCAGCTAGAGTTCTTCGTTATTGTAAGGAGCAACTGTATGAGCTTGTGCAATCTTCAGAGCCTGAAAAAAAGATATGTGTAGTCGATATAGATGAAATTGACTCAAAAGAAGATGTAGAGTTTTTAGTCGGGGTTGGTGTAGCAAACCAAGAGTTTGTTGGTCCTTCGCCTGTTGGGTATGCTTCTATCGGTGTTCCTGAACTACTTGAGGATTTGCTACACGAAAACAAAGATTTCGATAGTGAGCAAGTTCTCACTCATGTGGCCGCTAAAGCATGTAAAAGCTCGCCAAATGTCCCAGTATTTATGTATTTGAATAAATTAGGGATTGATTCTCAGGAAAAATATGCAGCTAGTAAATTCAATATAAATAAGGTCGTAAATAGAGAAATAAAGTCATTGCGTATGGATTCATATAGCAAGCCCTACTTTAGAAACTATCGCCATATGACGATGGCGCAAATTATTGAATCATGCACACCAGAAAACGCTGCTGCTTATATTCCATTTATTTCCAAAGAAAAAATAGATTTGGAGCTGCTGCATAACTTCCTCATACAAAACGAAGAAAAATTTGATTATGACAACTCAAATTATGCCAGTAGTTACAAAAAGTTAGCTTCGTTGTACGACAGGTTAAAATGGGGCTGGTAACGTTTAATAAGCAAAGGCAGTCGGACGCGTGAAAGCTCCACTGCTTTGAGCATTACCACATATCCGATTGCCATACTTGCCCTAATCCCACGACCTCTCTTTAGACGCTTTGCTCTAACCCGTTTTTGTCCATAAGTACGTTAGAGAGGGGGCGTTTTAGGCTATAAATTAGATTTTATAGCCTATTGTTATCATTTCTTTCCGTTTTATTCATGATTGAAGAAAGTAAAACCTTCCAATTTAGCAATTTGAATTTTACAGAAATGCTCGTATGTGTTGCTGGTATCAATGGGTATAACTTCGATTATAGCGCGGTACATAAACCAGAGCTCGAGTGATATCGCTTCCCCACTAGGTAACAGTTTTTCTTTTGCTGAAATTAGCTGTTCATCATTTAATTCTTTAGTCGCTACTTTTATCGATGCGTAACTATGCTCAAAATACAAGCAATAGGCATTACCTTCGATTTTTGGACGACATTCGAAACTGAATGGATATTTGAAGCTTAATTTATAGAGTAAATGTTCAATATCCTTTTCAAGAAGCGGAAGGTTCACACTAGCTAAACACTTATGATTAATAACCAGATGTTCATTATCTTCAATAAAAATCACATCATTACATTTCTCCTCTATGTATTTTAATAAAGGGACACTTGATTCGTACGGTCTGTGTCTTCTAAAAATATGTTCAGGGGCAATTTCAACCACTGGGCCTGAACAGATACCGAATGACTGATTACTTTCTATTTTCATTAGCAGCTCGAGCTCATGTCGAAAGATAATAACCTCGTAACAATTAGTTTTTTCTAGAGGCACTAAACATAATTTCGGATAATTACAATCAGATTCATCGCCATCCCAGTTATCAAGCCATTCATTTGAAAAAGGGGAAAATCTCATGATGGAGGACTTCGCATACTCAAGAGCTTCTTCTAAATTTATCGAATGTGAAGTATATTTGTTAATTGTGGATAAGATAACTTCTGGGTACTTATCTTTAATTAGTTTGAATATATCTGAACCAAAAATGTGCTTTGTATTAAAGCTATCAAGTATTTGCCAGCTTGGGTAACCAAGGGCTGTAGCTAAGGAATTAAGTATCGCGGTTTGTTTTACTTCCACCTTCAAAAGTGATTTAGTGTGCTTAGCTAATTCTTTTAAAATAAGCTTGTCTTGAGGACTAATCAATATAGAAAATTCTGACATAACTATCTCCGTCGCCCTAGGGAATCTCGATCGACATGGACGAAGTTGTCACTTTCTAATTGTTGATGTAATTGCTTAGTTATGTGCTAGTTAGTGATTCCGGCTGGTGAGCACAAGTTGTTAGATTAGAGTTGTTTAATATGTTCGTCAACTTTTATCATTGCCCGTCAAAGTTAAATTTATAAATCCACCTAAAGTGATGACAGTAAGGTTCTATCTTCATATTCCGTGAAATGTTCACACGCTTGCCCTGTAGTGGTTTAGCAAAACTGGGCCACTACTTTGTAGTCAATTGATGTGTTTGGAATAGAATAAGTTATCAGAAAGTTCAGTTGTACTTGTTCATCGTAACTCGGAATTGCCCCTTTTCGTTTTACATGCTCTATCAGCGACCCACTTACAATGTGTCAGTTGACCAAATTTTATTAATGAGCCAAGGTATCTAAAGGACTAAGGAATTACCAGAGAGGGAATACAATGAAAGTCGAAATCGAAAGAACCGAAGATGGAGAGGCTTTTTTCAGATTACCTGATGAATATCTTGCAGACCTAAAATGGCAAGATGGTGATGTCATTGAGTGGATTGATAATAAAGATGGTACCTGGACCTTACAAAAGTCCTCGGTAGCAAGTCCTGCGGATTAGTCATGCTGGTCAATGGGTTTTATTCATAATTATTTAGAAAATGGATTGTATGTGTTAAATCAACAAAAAGATGAAGCAATAACCACCGATTAGGGGATCTCAATCACAGTGGGTTTCCACACTGTCATTTCTACTAGTGATGACGACTAGCTCCCCCATCTATCCTTATCGAACTTCTAAAAAGCAAGGAATAGATGATGAAACGTAATGCTATTATAGCTGTGCTAACCCTCAGTTTTGCACTAGTTGGTTGTGGGAGTGATGATCCTTCAACACCGACTCCACCAATTCTACCAGAACCACCAATAGTGAAACCCGATTATGTCTTTGGCGGCCCAACTGAAGATGAGCAAAAACTAAATAAAACCATTCAATTTGCGATTGTAAAAGGATTTAGTCCTCTGGATGAATCCGAAACAACCAACAAAGATGAAACTAGTAATGGCTCTAATTCTAATAAGGTCGAGGGTGTGCTCGAGTCAAAAATGATTGAAGATGCGGCAAAACTAGGATTGAAAGTTGACTACCTTCTGCCACCCACTGCTATCAATATGTCTGGTGTAAAAATAGATTCTATACGCCCAGATCTGTTTCAGGACGGACACGGCTCCGTAATGGACCTTCTGCTTTGGGCTGCAGAAAAGTATCACCTTAATGTTGAATTTGAAAAAGATGACAACCTAAAAACTCATTTTATCACCTCTATCGAAGGGATCACTGGTCTCCCAGAAGCTGTAGATCAACAAAGCTTAGGTAAAACCGAGGGACAAGGCTGGAAATATTTAGTAGGCCCTAGCATATGGGAAGTCAAGAAAGAGGGAAGTTTTGAAACTGACCATTACTACTATAAAGAAGAAGAGATCTACTTCCGAATGGATCACCACCCACTAAAGAATGAGATGAGTATCGTTCTGGTTGCTGCGCAACCTGGTGAAATGGATATCCGCAAGAAAAAATACCAAAAAGAGATGGATCGCCTAGCAGAAAATGGCGGCAAAGTTATCATTCCTGAAATTGTCATTGATTTCAAGCCAGCCAAGACAACTGAAACTGGCGAGATCTTAATTCCAATTCAACGTGCAGTATTTAAGGATATCGAGGTAACACCTCATAACCTTAGAACCGATATTTATAAAGAAGGCGTAATTACCGAACTTGATGCTTGGTTGTCTTTGGTTGAACAGCGTCCTGATCTGAAAATAGATTGGTCTTACTGGCCGCGTTTGAGTACAAACTCGAATGTGCAGGGCTATGTTGCGACAGCGATCAGCTTTAACGGTCGAGATGATCTGGGCAACATTGTCAATGAGCGATATACTAATAACGGCTCTTGCGGTTTCGTTCACCATACAGGTGAATGGGAAAACTATATGGATTCAGGAGCACAAAATGGCCTCTACCAGTGGGTTATGTGTTCAGCAAGAACAGACATGGGTGGTGATGAATATCGCAAAGCCTGTTCTGGCCAAGTTCCTGGTGTTCTTGGTTATCGCGCCCACAGCTATGGTGAAGGTGAACAATATGAAAATCATAACCCAAATGGCCGTGGCTACATGAAGTTTGGGTTGCCATTTGGTGGTAATGATCCGCATTTAACAGGTGATGCCATGATTATCTATGGCCCAGAGTACATCAATTACGTCGGGGCTGCATTTGGCAATGGTTACGGTAATCAAGAGTCGACTTCAGGCTGTGATGCTGAAGCACCGGAGATTGACCCGTCCCTGATTAAGGATATTAGCCAAGCTAGAGCTCCATTAACAGAGACTCATTTTGGCTGGGAAATACCAGACTGCACCACTTGCCACAATGCTGATAATAGTCATGTAGTTCAGGATATGGCGCCATGGGAATGTGCAGAGTGTCATGGAAATAATGGTGCACCTGACAGTCATGGAGAGTTACTGACCTGCGGTTTCTGTCATGCTAAAACGCTAGCGAAACACGGCGATGCATACTCAACTAAAGATGATTACTATAGCCAACAGACAAACTTTAAGGAGCCAGAAAGCTGCTTAACCTGCCACGTTGAAAAACATAAAGGCACTCAGTAAATCATATAGTTCAGAGGAAGGTTTTACCTTCCTCTTCATCGCAGAGAACCCATTATGCATGCATTACAAAGTGAACTTGTCTGTAACAGGATTATTGAGAACTTTCTCGAAAAACTAGCACCATTCGGGCTAAACCAATTCTACTATTGTATTATTCCTGACGATCAATGTAACTTATGCAGTGTTCCCGATGAACCACTAAACATTTGCAATGACTCTACCGTTCAAGAGCCTGAGATTGCACAAGTTATTGACCTAAAAAAAATGCGCTTCGCCGTTTCCTCTGATCATCGAATATTAAAATTTCGACAAGAGTTTCTAAAGCGTTTTGCCAAATATGATGAAGGCTACCAACTATCACGCCCCTCGATGAGGAAACGACAGAATCCATTCGTATGGCCAGAAAATACTATGCCAGAGAGACGGAAAAAGAGCTTCGAACAACTACTTAATTTGCACCAGATTAGGACTAGATTAAGTTTTTATTACCCAGTAAAGGATAGAGAGGGTTGGGTCGGAATATGCAACCTATTCTCAGCGAGTGAACGGGATAGTGTTACAGTAAACATATCCTCCAATGAACTCAAAACACTCTTAAAGGAGTTTTCGGAAACTTTTAATGCCGTAGCATTTAAGACTATCAACCCTATTTCAAATTTCAGGATTTTATCCCCTACCTGTATAGAGATTCTATCTCTAATTGCTCAAGGATGCTCCAGTGAAGAAGTAGGAAAACAGCTTTATATGAGTGAGCGGGGTGTTAACTACCATATTGATAGAGCAAGGCTTATTTTAACAGCTCGAAACAGAACAAACTTAGTAAGCAAGGCTTATCAGAATGGATTGTTGTAGCGATTAGTTTATAGCATTAGAATGAAAATGAGTACACTAAAACCATAGTCCCAATTGATCTCCTTCGCAGTCATGTCAATACAGTCATCACTATGAAAACGACTCCGTACATGAGCTCTTCTCGCGATAACTAGCTACTCGAACCCTTGTAGTGGCAGAGTGAATTTGGCCACTTAATTAGAGGTTTTGCAATACCCGAGGTAATCCTTCAAGTGCTAATTTAGCAAAATCACTGACTCATTCATGTCCAAAAGTGAGTTTCAAAGTGATAACAAACTTTATTATCAAAAAATGAAATTTGTCATCTGATAATTTATCAAACTATTACGTCATTACCGTTCATAGCAACCTTAATTTTTTATCAAACTATATTATTGTCGTACAAAAGGCCAAACATGGGATCTGGATACTAATATTTTTCCTGATTTATTTAAGGTTGCCATGGGTAAAATCAACCCTGGCATTTTCTTAAATCTCTAAGTAATTTGCAAAAAGTGTATAAAACCAAGTCTATTTTCGATTAATATTGATTTAAATATACAATATCTGAATTTGTGTATTGCAAGTTTTTATGTTTTTTCGTTAAAACCTATATTAGCAAGGTGTTTACTCACTCACTCGGTTGGTTTGTGGTTTTTTTAGTGGGTATTACCATTCTGACGTTTACTAGAGACTAATAATTGTTAAGTTTGATAATTTAATCAATAACAACAATAGTTTAAATTAAAAGTTTACAGTTAAGTGTTATAACTTCTGTAAACTTTTTTTGTATCTGAAAAAGGTTATGGTTTACCTTGTATTTTTGTTAACTATTTAGAATTTATATAAAGTAATGACATTAATTTTATTCTGTCACTTGGTCTATTTAAATTATCTAATTCTCGTGGAGTAAACGAGTTGTATCTCGTGTTGATTTTCTTCAAAGTAAATGTTTCTCACCTCGTACTGTTTATCAAACTATAAATACCTTAGTGCTTAATGTGTTGAGATACTGTCTACTTTTTAATTCTGATATACTCTAGGTGTTTGAAATTTCATAAAAACCAGAGGATTTGATGAGCAATCACGGAGAAGGCAAGAAAGATATCAAACTAAACGAGATATTCAGTGTAATAGACACCAAAAACATCATGAAACCATTCAAAGAGTATCAAGCAAGCTTAGATTCATTCTTTACTGAGTATTCCCCGAGCAAGTTCCCATCATTGATACGATTCTATGAGACGTTCAACACAGATACGTTTTCTTCTGAAGATCACCGCTTTATAGCTAACGCCCTTGATATGGCTAACTATGATGAGAGTGCTTTGAAAGGGGAGTGTGTATTGCTTTTCGCAGAACCACTCATTGTTTCCGAACTTCGTTGCAAAGGTGTAATAAGGAACAAGAATGAAGGGGCAATTAGACTAATTTTGTAACCCTCCCTTATATC
>NZ_JBFRKH010000085.1:0-4046 GCF_041469265.1 Shewanella sp. 10N.286.51.B2 | reverse complement strand
AAGCAGAAGATGTGTGGGCAAAAGACTACACCATAAGCCTAGGTAACCTGGCATTTTCTTATAAACAAAATAACCAACTGAGCGAAGCGATAGCGCTTGATGAAAAAGCGTTGGCTATCTGTGACAAATATTACCAGCAAGCGCCAGACGTGTGGGCAGAAGACTACACCAAAAGTCTAGCTAACCTGGCATTTTTATATTCAGAAAATAACCAACTGAGCGAAGCGATAGCGCTTGAAGGAAAGGCGCTGGTTATTCATGAAGCTTATTACCAGCAAGCGCCAGATGTGTGGGCAGGAAAGTACACATTCAGCCTGAATAACCTGGCATTTTTATATTCAGAAAATAACCAAGTGCGCGAAGCGATAGCGCTTGATGAAAAGGCGTTGGCTATTCGTGAGGCTTATTACCAACAAATGCCTGATGTATGGGCGAAACGCTACACTACGAGCCTGAATAACCTTGCTCATAATTATTCTAGCGAAGGAAGAGAGACCGATGCATTAGTCCTGCTTAAAAAGGTAGTTGCTGTAAATGAAGGATTGTACCAGCAGTCACCAGTAATTTGGCAATATGATTATATTAATTCTTTGCAGCGTACTGGTACCATGTATTTTAAATTGTGTAATTATAGAAGTGCTTATGAACAGCTTCATCAGTATTTCGATTTGTTTTCTTTAGATACTATCAATGATATTAAGCAAAGTAACAGTTTTATTTATTCCTTTGTGAAATACGTGCAAGCGTCGAATATTTTATCAATACCTGAAAGTATTAATTTTGAACAATTGGCTAATGCCTTCATAGTCAATATGACGGGTAAGTTTGCAAATGACTATAAGAAGCATATTGATTTATTACTAAATAGATATGCAGATGACTATAAGAAACATATCGATCTATTACAAAATGGTGATGAAAATACACTTGATTATATCGAATTTGCAAAATCAAATAACTCACTTGAGAAAGAGAGGTATCAAATATTTAAACAGTATTTTTGTAAATGAGGTCAGGTGGGGGTGACTAAGTAAATATGGCCAATTGCTTATAAGTTTTCAGCGCGAGATTTTATCTGAAGTAATATTAGCAGAAATAATTTCTAGCTTACTTGATGTGGTCAAGTAAATCTGTACACACGTAGGGGGATTTTCTTATGCCGCCATTTCAGCTGCTGTTGGGGTCATATAATTATTGTAACTATGCCCGCGTTTTGTATTGTAATGCTTTAATATGTAGTTCAACACATCATGCTTTGCTTCATCAAAATGTTGATATCCGTTCTTTGGCATCCATTCCGTTTTATAGCTTCTAAAAAAACGCTCCATTACGGCATTATCCCAGCAATTACCACGGCGGCTCATACTCTGATTAATTTGGTATTTCCAAAGCATTTGTCGATATTGGAGACTGCTGTAGTGACAACCTTGGTCTGAATGAAATAGTTGTAGTGGTTAAGCAAAACTTGCCACTACTTTGTAGTCAATTGATGTGTTTGGCATAGAATAAGTTATCAGAAAATTCAGCTGCACTTGTTCATCGTAACTCGGAATTGTCCAAAAATGGGTTAGAGGACTAGCTCATTTCTGCCCCAAAATGATTTTCACTGGTAGAAGTTGTTAGTAGCGCAATTAAAGCTTCAGCCTTATAAAAGCTAATGCGGGATGCAAGATATAAGACCTGCATGAGCATTGCACTTTATGCAATGATGACAGTTCTTTGTTTCACTCAGGCGGAGAAACTAGGAATCAGTTCTTTCTATGTTCTAACTCATTGTTGATACAGTGGTTTACTGTTAGTCTTGAGTAATTAAAGTACTGGCGACCTGTTCTTATTAAGACCGTTCTTATTCGGAATTCAGCCTAATATACTGTTAGGCCTCTTACGGTGCTTTTATCCTAAATAAATTAAGTAGATGTTATGGACGAAGATAAGAATAGTTTTAGAGTCTTTATTATTGGTGCTGGTTTTTCAGTACCTGCTGGTTTACCAACGGCAGCAGAATTATATAATGAAGTACGAACACGAATAGAACGCAATTATGGTACTGACACCAAGTTTCATCGCTCATTAAATGAGTATATAAAATACAGAAAAAAGTCTGATGGTATTGAAATTAGTATTGATTCAATAGACTTAGAGCATTTTATGTCGTTTTTAGATATTGAACATTTTTTGTGGCTTGAGGGTAGCGATACGTTTAGTGAGCACGGAAACTCAGCCCAGCTCTTTATCAAAAGATACATCGGCCAAGTAATACATGAATGCACCCCTGCTGTTGATGCATTACCTGATGAATATTATGAATTTGCAAGGCAACTTCAGCCAACTGATCTTGTAATAACACTCAACTATGATGTTATTTTAGAGCGAGCATTAGAGCATGTTGGAAAGGCTTATCGACTTTTTCCTCATCGTTTTAGCTCTGTTGGAAAATATTCGAATCGAATTGATGATTCTGTTGAGGAAATTAAAGTCTTAAAATTACATGGTTCTTTAGATTGGTTTAGCAATAAGCAATACCTCTCAGGGCTTGATGCTTTTAAGAAACAAGGAGTTGATGGAAAGCCGACAGATCCGATTTTCAATAGTGGTGACCGATATGGCGCTTACCCCTTAGTTGATGGAGAGCGAAGTTCTGAAGATCCTCTTAATAATGTTTACCGATTAAAGCATATTGATAGTTTCTATGATAATTCGTCTCCTCCAGGAGTTCCATTAATTCTATCTCCCTCGTATATGAAAATAGTATACGCGACTCCATTTATGGATTTTTGGAATGGACTTGGTCAAGTTGGAGGAATGCATTTGGGTCTTAATATTATAGGTTTCTCTCTCCCTGAACATGATGACTATCTTAAAGTAACATTGTTCAAAATGGCTCAAAATTATCAAGAGCTTAACTGGGATATGGAGATGCTTAATAAGCTAAAAGATAAGATTAAAGTCATCGACTACAGAACGGATGATGATGGGAAAGATGAGTTAAGAGGCCGTTACAAATTTTTTGATAATGATAAGTCTGAATTCTTTTATAATGGCTTTTCATCTGAGGCTGTAAATTTCATATTTACTAATCAGCGAAAGGCCTAACAAGTCAATTTAAGCGGAACTAAAACGGTTGGCTATTGTTCGTTCCTCACAAAATTATAGCCAACAATTTTAGTTCCGCTTAATATGGGCGTTAAGTTTTTTGGAGTTTTGATGACATCAATAGTTTGTTGGAGAAATCTTGAGCAAGAAAAAAATCTTGCTTGGGTCATGGGAGATGGCTTGTGGGCCGTAAGTGATACGAGAGTTTCAAATAATGGATCAGTAATGACTGACAACTGCCCAAAGGTTTATTCCATTTCTGCATTGACTTATGACGGCTCAGATATTCATCGAAGTAATCCAAAATGCCTCTTTAGATTTGGTTTTGGATTCGCTGGTAGCACGTTAATCGGTTGCAACGTGAAAGAAATGTTAAGTTTCTTTGTCGGTAATCTCTCTGAGATTCAGTACTATGACAAACCAGATTTCCCTTACGAAGATAAACTTCCCTCACTAATGGAAGTTGCACAGCTTTGTAAAAATATTGGCGATAAATACATATTAAGTTTAGGGTTTAGTTTCCCAAATAGTGCTCGATGTGAATTTTTGATATTCGGTTGTTGCCCTAAAACAAAAAAGTATCGAACCATTACTTTAAGAAACACTCCAGAAAATCCCGCAGAGCTCACTATTGAAGAGGTATTACTTGGTGCTAATGAATATCTTGTTTTAGGTGATCAAAAAGAACGCGTTTCTCAAAAAATTGACTCATTAAAAGAAAGTTCAATTTATGAAAGTAAAAAGGAACGAGATGCCCCAATATTTGCACTTGCGTCAATACTTGAAGAAGATAGTGGCTCTATTGGTGGGTACCTACAACTATGCATATCGACCATAGTAGATACGAAGCAGTTCTTTATATCGTTAGACACAAACGACAAGCATAATTACCAAATTGCTGGCTTTGATTTAATGAGCGAGTTGTCGATGCTTGTGTAACCCTCCCTTATATC
>NZ_JBFRKH010000084.1:0-1034 GCF_041469265.1 Shewanella sp. 10N.286.51.B2 | reverse complement strand
TAGACCTCGTAAACAAAGACACATTCTTTTTCCGGCAGTATTTTGAGCATTACTTACGTATTCGCGAAAATATTCGATTTACAACAAGGACTTAGCGATGGTACCTTTGAAGTTTGAATTGAGCAGCCTGGAACATTATTGTGCTGCTATTGAATAAGCTGTTAGCTTTATCAGGAGTTTGGTGTAAATGGATACATTAGAGGGAATTTGGACTTTATTAAAAATGTTACTTTTTAGTAGTCAAACAGTGATCAACCCAACCCCTATAAATATTAACCAATCTATAACTACCATAAAGCTAGATAAGCCAATATCTGCCATTAACTCAGGGGCTAATATTCAAGTAGATGTAACTCATATTGTGGGAAAATATGAAAATGTAGTTGCAGGATTAGATAAAATTTCCGAGGTTTACCCTAAAGGCTGCATAAAGGGACAATTGATTACTGCTGATGGTACAGTTGTTCTTTTAAATGAAACAGGTGGAGCTGTAGGTCAAGATAATAGCTACGTCATATTTCATACATTTAAGCCATTACCAACGGATATAGAATTCAGCACAATAAAAGTTTCGTCATGCAACCCTATACCCAAAGCAACTTTAGTTTGGCGAAATAGTGGTAAATAAAGCTAACAGATAAGGATAGGCCGCGCGTAGCCGCGTCCTTATCCCAAGTGTTGAACAAGCCCGAGTGATACCTTTATAGTGTAAATATCAAAATTAACATGGCCACCCATTCCAGGTGGCTAAATATCAAACACTCTACTAGGCTTTGGTCATTACTTAATATTAGGTAGTTGATGATGGCCAGACCTAGAAAAACACTCGTGAGTTTAGAAGACACCCCTTACTATCACTGCTGTACGCCGGTGGTGCGCAAAGCATTTTTGTGTGGATTTGATAAGTCGACTGGTGATAACTATGAACATCGCCGAGAGTGGGTTGATTCGCGTATTATTGAATTAGCGACGATTTTTGCGATTGATATTTGTGCTTATGCCGTGATGAGTAACCATTTACATGTGGTGCTTAA
>NZ_JBFRKH010000083.1:0-1160 GCF_041469265.1 Shewanella sp. 10N.286.51.B2 | reverse complement strand
GATGCTCAAAAAGATAACGGTCGAAGCCGCTCTTAATGCCGAAATGGATGACCACCTGGGCTATGAGAAACACCATAAATCGACTTCTGCTAATAGCCGTAACGGTAAAACCAGCAAGCGCATTCAAACTGAAGATGGTCAATTTGAGCTTGATACGCCGCGAGACCGTGAAGGCAGTTTCGAACCTCTGTTAGTTAAAAAACACCAGTCCAGATTTACCTCTATGGACGATAAAATATTGTGGCTCTACGCTCAAGGCATGAGTACTCGTGATATCGTTCAAGCCTTTGATGAATGGTACGGCGCAGAGATATCACCCACGTTAGTTTCTCGCGTTACCAACGCCGTTCTAGAGCAAGTTATTGAATGGCAAAGTCGACCTTTAGATGCCATTTACCCAATCGTTTACCTTGATTGTATCGTCGTAAAAATCCGTCAGGATAAGCGCGTTATTAACAAATCTATTTTCTTAGCGTTAGGCATTAACCTTGAAGGTCACAAAGAGCTAATGGGGCTTTGGATAGCTGAAAATGAAGGGGCTAAATTTTGGTTAGGTGTCCTCACTGAACTACAGCAACGAGGCGTTGAGGATATTCTCATCGCTTGTGTTGATGGCTTAAAAGGCTTCCCTGATGCTATCAATACCGTTTATCCAGATACTCATGTACAGCTCTGTATCGTACATATGGTCAGAAATTCATTAAAGTACGTATCGTGGAAAGACTACAAGGCAGTCACTGCGGACCTTAAAAGCATCTACCAATCAACAACGGAGGAGGAAGCTTTACTTGAATTAGACCGTTTCAGCGATACCTGGGATGAGCAATACCCCCAAATCAGCAAGTCATGGCATAATCATTGGCACAACTTAAATACGTTTTTCAATTATCCTCAGGATATTCGTAAGGCCATTTACACAACCAATGCTATAGAGTCGTTAAATAGCGTGATTAGACGAGCGTTGAAAAAACGTAAGGTATTTCCTAATGATGACTCGGCCAAGAAAATGATTTACCTTGCGATAAAAGAAGCCAGTAAAAAATGGACCATGCCCATCCGAAACTGGCGTACTGCGATGAGCCGATTTATTATTGAGTTCGAAGACAGAATTGTGAAGCATATTAACTAAATTGCAGTTACACAGAATCTGTTACACCCTC
>NZ_JBFRKH010000082.1:0-10523 GCF_041469265.1 Shewanella sp. 10N.286.51.B2 | reverse complement strand
AGGTAGAGGTAGAGGTAGAGTACAGCAATAAAGCCCTGGTTGATGTGGTCAAGTAAATATAAAAAAATCCCAACAACTAACGTCATTGGGATATTTATTATTGCAGACTTGCCAGAAGCAAGCGCCCTATCAGGCAAAGGCTATTTTCTGATGAAATATAACGCGCCAATACTAAAGAGTAGTGGTGGCATACCTGCACCTATATAGGCGGGTAAGCCATAAACAATACTCATAGGGCCAAATATCTCACTACAAATATAAAAGCTAAACCCAGCGACCACGCCAAGCAAGACTCTTGCGCCCATTGTCACGGTTCTTAAGGGGCCAAATACAAATGACAGTGCCACTAAAATCATCACTGCTACAGTAATTGGCTGCATAATTTTACGCCACAAAGCCAGCTCATAACGACTCGGATCTTGCTGATTAGCTTCAAGGTAATCTAAATAACCCACTAGACCTTGAATGCTTAACGCTTCAGGTTTTACTGACACCACACTTAATTTATCAGGGGTTAAGGTAGAGTTCCAAATTCTCTCTTCTTGGTATTCGAAGCTAATCTTGTTATCAGTAACTATGGTATTTTTAACATCAAATAAGCGCCATACATCATTAGAAAATTTAGCGCTTTGAGCCTGAGTCATGGTGGTTAACTCTAACTGATCATTAAACTTATAAAAGGTCACTTTATTTAAGGTGTTTATGGTTTCAACTTCACCAATATTGACAAATAAGTCACCGTCTCTTGCCCACACGCCTCGATGAGATTTGATCAGGCTACCACCAGAAACTTTGGTTGCTTGTAGCTCTTTGGCCGTTCTTTCTGCAACAGGTGCACCCCACTCGCCTAAGGCCATTACAATGATCATCAATGGAATGGCAGTTTTCATCGCTGAAATCGTAATTTGCAACCGAGACATACCGGACGCCTGCATTACTACTAATTCAGAGTTCGATGCCAACATTCCCATACCAATCAGCGCCCCAAGTAATACTGCAATGGGGAAAAACAACTCAATATCACGGGGGATTAAGTAAATAACATAGATAATCGCATCAAACATAGTGTAAGCACCGCGGCCAACTACACGTAGCTGATCAACCCACTTAATGATGCCCGACAAGCCAGTTAAAATAAGTAAACATAACGCCGATGTGCCAATAATCACTCGGGCAATATAGAGATCGAGTATCTTCATACTGCCACCTTCTTACGTTTAAGTAATTGCAGTAACTTAGCACCACTTGGACGCTCTTTACCCAGTAAGAGTATACCGATAATAAATGCTGAGCCATGGATCCACCACATGCCTAATACTTGTGGGATGACTTCATCCTCAAGCGCTTTACGGCCGGCAACCATTAAGCCGAAATAGCCTAAATAAAGTAAAATCGCTGGGAACATTTTGGCAAACTTACCTTGCCTTACATTCACCCGAGCCAGTGGCACTGCAATTAAGGTCATGAGTGGAATCGCTAAAGGCAGCGCTAAACGCCAATGGAATTCTGCTGCTGCTTCAGGGCCTGGCGTAGCAAGTAACTGATCAACCGGTAAAGCTGAAAGCTTACGACGACGTTCATCCACTTCTTGCTCTTTAATTTCCATCTTATAACCACCAAACTCAATCATTTGATAGTCAAGATTATTCGGGCTACCTTGATAACGGGTACCATTATCAAGTTGTAATTGCTGGCTACCAAACTTATCTTCCACTACGCGGCCATTTTCTGAAACCACAATATTAGTTAAGCCTTTTTCGTCTTCAGGATCAGGTAACTGAGCCACAAACACTTTTTGTAATTCGTTAGATTTAGTGATTTTTTCAACAAACAACACAGCTCGGCCATTAGGGCTAGCTTGAAAGCGGCCTTGGGTAATTGCTGCTAAACCGGCTTCTGACTGTGCCTGTTCTAGCACTTGATTTTGTCTTTCTTCCGCCCATGGACCTACATAAACCGATAAAATACCAGTAAACACTAAATTTGCTACCGCCAAAAGCAAGGTCACACGGGTGACATACCACTCACTGATCCCGACGCCATGAAGCACCACCATTTCATTTTCGGCATACATTCGCCCATGGGCGAGCAATATCCCTAAGAAAAAGCTCAGCGGCAACACCAAAACGGTTAATTGCGGTAAATTTAGCCCCAATAACGTCAGCACTAAAGACGCAGGGAAATCACCATCAGAGGCATCTCCCAGTACTCGCACAAATTGCTGGCTAATAAAAATAGTTAACAGCACCAAAAGTATCGCAAATTGGGCTTTTAAAACTTCAACGATCAAGTATCTAAATACAATCACAGGTAGGATCCACAGTCTAAAACTTGTCTTTTTGCTGGTATCAGAGTAACTTCACTATTAAATGTCTGCTTTTAGCAGTTATTGATAGTTTTCTGACCAGCGCGTGAGCTTCTTTAAGTGTAATTCATTTAGCTGATATAGCAGAAAATTACCAAGGATTTATTTCCTTAAAGGTTTGTAAATATGGCCTAACAGGCCGAATTAAAACATTATCTAATAAATATAAAAATTTGTCTTTAATAATCTAGGAGTGCTCATGGAGTTTAGCGTAAAGAGCGGCAGCCCCGAGAAACAACGTTCAGCTTGTATCGTTGTCGGTGTATACGAACCACGTCGTTTGTCAGGTATCGCAGAGCAGTTGGATAAAATCAGTGAAGGTTACATCAGTAACTTGCTTCGACGCGGTGATTTAGAAGGCAAACCTGGACAGATGTTATTATTGCATCATGTTCCCAATGTGCTCAGTGAGCGTGTTTTGTTAGTCGGTTGTGGCAAAGAGCGTGAACTTGATGAGCGCCAATACAAACAAATTATCACAAAGACTATCAATACCTTAAATGAAACGGGTTCAATGGAAGCAGTTTGCTTCTTAACTGAATTACACGTTAAAGGCCGCGATACTTATTGGAAAGTACGCCAAGCAGTTGAAACCACTTATAACAGTTTATATAGCTTTGATGCTCTGAAAACCCGTAAAGGCGAAACCCGTCGTCCGTTACGTAAAATGGTATTCAATGTCCCGACTCGTCGCGAGTTAACTCTTGGTGAACGCGCTATCGACCATGGAATGGCAGTATCATCAGGTATGCACTTATGCCGTGATGTTGCCAACATGCCGCCAAACATTTGTAACCCTGCATACTTAGCCTCTCAAGCACGTCAAATTGCTGAAGTTCATGACAGCCTTACGGTTTCAACTGTGGGCGAAGAGCAAATGGCAAAACTCGGTATGCATTCATACCTTGCTGTAGGGCGTGCTAGTGCCAATGAATCTATCATGACAGTAATGGAATATAAGGGTGCAGTTGATGAGACTCAAAAGCCAATCGTCCTTGTTGGTAAAGGCCTTACCTTCGATTCTGGTGGTATTTCATTAAAGCCGGGCGAGGCCATGGATGAGATGAAATACGACATGGGCGGCGCTGCCGGTGTTATTGGCGCCATGAAAGCCTTATGTGAAATGAAGCTGCCAATTAACGTTATCGGTATTCTTGCAGGTTGTGAAAACATGGTTGCGGGTAATGCTTATCGCCCTGGTGACATCTTAACCACTATGTCAGGTCAAACTGTTGAAGTGCTTAATACTGATGCCGAAGGCCGCTTAGTATTATGTGACGTGCTGACTTATGTTGAGCGTTTTGACCCAGAATTAGTGATTGATACTGCCACATTAACTGGTGCTTGTGTCATTGCTCTGGGCAAACATGCTTCAGGTTTATTCTCATCTCATAATCCACTTGCCCATGAAATACTCAATGCCGGTGAGCAATCAGGTGATCGCGCATGGCGCATGCCGATTTGGGATGAGTATCAAGAAATGCTTGAAAGCCCGTTTGCTGATATGACTAACCTAGGTGGTCGTCCAGCAGGGTCAATCACTGCAGCTTGTTTCTTAGCGCGCTTTGCTAAAAAATATAACTGGGCACATCTTGATGTTGCCGGTACAGCTTGGAACAGTGGCGCTAATAAAGGCTCTACAGGTCGTCCAGTACCAATATTAAGCCAGTTCTTATTGAACCGCGCAGGAGTTGAGCAAGGCGAGTAATTGACTTTTGTTGCAAATAGTTTGTTGCTAATAGTTTACTGTAAATAACAGGCAGTAACCTAATAAAAGGCGAAGTAGTTACTTCGCCTTTTTTATCCCTCTTGTTCGAAGGTTTACATATTTTAAAACCGCAAAAACAGCTCCCTTTGAGTAGCAAGCAAACCGATAAGCCTGACAAATAAATGCGAACACAAGGATTGCTAAAATTTCAGCAGATTTCTATTCAATTAAGCAAAATTAACTCTCCTGCACCCTAGCCCCAATCGATGCTTTTAGTGTAAAATTCGCCTTTACTTCATCAAAATTTAAAATAATGTCAAAGACTCTGTTTTACTTAATGCCAGCAATCAATACCCAAGCCAGTGCGCTTGAAAGCGTATACCTTGCAGCATGTCAGATTGCAGAACGGCATTATCGCCAGCAGCAGCTTGTTTATATTCACTGTCAGAATAAGCAACAAGCCTATGCCATTGATGAATTATTATGGCAATTTGAGCCAACAGCATTTGTTCCCCACAATTTAAAAGGGGAAGGACCGATAACAGGTTCACCTGTCGAGATTGGTTTTGATAAATTAGGCGCCAATAAAAGTCGCCAATTACTGATAAACCTTGCAGACCAAGTGCCAGCATTTGCGGTTAACTTTCCGCATATTATCGATTTTGTTGCTAATGATGATGCGCTTAAACAGATTGCCCGTATTCGCTACCGTGAATACAAGCAATTGGGCATTGAGCTTACTACCACTGAGTTCACTGGCGTTTAAGTCAGTTGATTCGTTAACAATACCAACTATTAATTTAGATTGAGAAAACAAAAATCCCATGGAAAAAACATATAATCCGCAGTCAATTGAGCAATCTCTATACCAAAATTGGGAAGAGCAAGGCTACTTCAAACCACATGGCGATGAGTCAAAAGGTAACTATTGCATCATGATCCCGCCACCAAATGTGACGGGTAGTTTGCACATGGGTCATGCATTCCAAGACACCATCATGGATACGTTGACTCGCTACCAGCGCATGAAGGGCAAAAACACCCTTTGGCAAGTGGGTACCGATCACGCAGGCATTGCAACCCAAATGCTGGTTGAGCGTAAAGTCTTTGCAGAAGAAGGTTTAGGTCGTCACGACCTAGGCCGTGATAACTTTATCGAGCGCATCTGGGATTGGAAAAATGAATCAGGTGGCACCATCACCAAACAGCTACGTCGTTTAGGCGCTTCTGTTGATTGGGATCGTGAACGTTTCACAATGGACGAAGGTATGTCTGAAGCCGTACAAGAAGTATTTGTACGCTTATATGATGACGAGTTGATTTATCGTGGTAAACGCTTAGTCAACTGGGATCCAAAACTGCACACTGCTATTTCAGATCTCGAAGTAGAAAACAAAGAAAAGCAAGGTAGCATGTGGCATTTCCGCTACCCGTTAGCTGATGGCGCATTGACAGCCGACGGTAAAGACTACTTAGAAGTTGCCACCACGCGTCCTGAAACCATGCTAGGTGATAGTGCCGTTGCGGTTCATCCAGATGATGAGCGTTATCAATCACTTATTGGTAAGTTCATTCTTCTGCCAATCGTTAACCGTCGTATTCCTGTTGTGGCAGATGACTATGTTGACATGGAGTTTGGTACCGGCTGTGTGAAAATCACTCCAGCTCATGACTTTAACGATTATGAAGTCGGTAAGCGTCACGCCCTACCTATGTTCAACATCTTAACCATCAATGCTGACATTCGTAGCGCTGCAGAAGTGGTAAATACTGATGGCACCGCAAACACCGAATTAGATAACAGCTTACCTGAGCGTTATGCCGGTCTTGAGCGCTTTGCTGCACGTAAAGCCATTGTTGAAGAGTTCGACACCTTAGGTTTATTAGGCAAAATTGATCCTCACGGATTAAAAGTGCCATACGGCGACCGCTCTGGCGTGGTTATTGAGCCACTACTTACCGACCAATGGTATGTGTCAGTTGCGCCTATGGCTAAAACAGCCATGGAAGCGGTTGATAACGGCGACATCAAGTTTGTGCCACAGCAATACGAGAACATGTACAACTCTTGGATGCGCGACATTCAAGATTGGTGTATCTCACGTCAGCTTTGGTGGGGACATCGTATCCCAGCTTGGTATGACGAAAGTGGCAAAGTCTATGTGGGTCGTGACGAAACAGAAGTTCGCACTAAACATAAGCTAGATGACTCGGTTGTTTTACGTCAAGATAACGATGTATTAGATACCTGGTTCAGCTCAGCGTTATGGACATTCTCAACACTTGGCTGGCCAAAAAATACTGAAGAATTGAAAGCTTTCCACCCAACTGACGTGTTGGTCACAGGTTTTGATATTATCTTCTTCTGGGTGGCGCGCATGATCATGATGACCATGCATTTCATCAAAGATGAAAACGGCAAGCCACAAGTGCCTTTCAAAACGGTATATGTCACTGGACTTATCCGTGATGAAGCCGGTAATAAGATGTCCAAATCTAAAGGTAACGTATTAGATCCTTTAGACATGATTGACGGTATCGATCTTGAATCACTTGTTGAAAAACGTACCGGCAATATGATGCAGCCCAAAATGGCCGCTAAAATTGAAAAAAGCACTCGTAAAGAATTCAGTGAAGGTATTGAAGCACATGGCACCGATGCACTGCGCTTTACTTTAGCTTCAATGGCATCAACCGGTCGTGACATTAACTGGGACATGAAACGCCTTGATGGTTACCGCAGCTTCTGTAACAAGATCTGGAACGCATCACGTTACGTGTTGATGAACACTGAAGTGCAAACTGAAGATGCAGCAGACGATGCTATCGGCGAAGCATTAGATTGCGGCCAAATCTTGGTTGATGGCAAGCCAGGAGCAATGGAATTGTCGCTAGCTGATCGCTGGATTATCGGTCTGTTTAACGAAACCGTTAAAACCTACGATGAGCACATGGCCAATTACCGTTTCGACTTAGCGGCTAATACTATTTATGAGTTCACCTGGAACCAATTCTGTGACTGGTACCTAGAGCTCACTAAGCCGGTAATGCAAAACGGCACCGATGCACAACTGCGTGGCACACGTCATACGCTGGTTAATGTACTTGAGCAAATGCAGCGCCTAATGCACCCAATGATGCCTTACCTCACTGAAACTATCTGGCAGCGCGTTAAGCCGCTAGCAGGTGTTGAAGGTGATACCTTAATGATTGCGCAATTCCCTGAGTATGACGCAACTAAGGTAGACGCGCAGGCAATGGAAGATCTTGAGTGGGTTAAGCAAGTCATTACTGCTGTGCGTAACATTCGCGCTGAACTAAACATTGCCCCATCTAAGCCACTTAACGCCCTACTTCGCGGCGTGAGTGAGCAAGATAAGGCACGTTTAGAGGCTAATCAAACTTTCTTCAAGACACTAGCTAAGCTTGAGTCTATGACAATTCTTGCTGATGGTGAAACTGCCCCAATGTCGACTACCCAACTTGTCGGTGACATGGAGCTATTAATCCCAATGGCAGGGTTGATTGATGTGGCTAAAGAAGTAGCCCGTATCGACAAGCTACTTGAAAAAGCAGCTGGCGAGTTCAAGCGCATTGAAGGCAAGTTATCTAACCAAGGCTTTGTGGCTAAAGCCCCTGCCGCCGTGATTGAAAAAGAACGTGCTAAGCAAGCTGAATATCAACGTGATATGGATAAGCTTGCAGAGCAAAAAGCAGAACTTGCTAAGCTAGAAGGCTAAGTAACAAAGCTTGGTTTATTTGCCATCTCGCTAAATAAACCCAAACGAAAAAGGCTATCAAGGTATTTGATAGCCTTTTTTAATGGCTAAAATTAACCCAAGCGATGAAAAGTATGATTGTTGAGCAGTTACAATAGATTGTAAAAACTTATCTCCATTAAGTTAATTACAACGCCACTGGCGGCTTATTCAGGCAAATAACACCTAAAAAAATGGTCAAAATGGCTTAGATACTGTATAAGCTTCGCCTCTAGATATTTTTCATCCATTTTAAGAGTCTTGAAGCTTTAGCTTATAATCACTTATCAACCTTAAGTTAGCTTCAAATGCCTTGGTTTACCACCTTGGTTCAAATACTCGACATTTAAAACGATAGGCAGGCACAACACATGTCAGATAAATTCTTTTTCAAAGGCCGTCAAACGCCAAAACCTGCCTATGGCGAAAGTGGTTACAACACCAAACGCCAAGCTAAACCTGGCACTGCAGCGCTTCCTTTACAGTTATCAGTTCAAACTGATAAGCGTAAGCTTGAAGTTGAAGCATTAGTTGCAGAGAGCAAACTAGTCGCAACTATTACTGTTAACAGTGACGTCGCTGAAGATATATTTGAACTTCTGGGTATTTTAAACAAGCCAACGGCAGTCACCGCAGAAGCCAAAATTAACCGTAATGACCCTTGTACTTGTGGTAGCGGTAAGAAATATAAAAAGTGCTGTGGCTAAGTCCTTTAAGTGACATCAGATTAATTAAAGCGAGCGATTAGCTCGCTTTTTTGTATAAAAAATCCCCCTCCGAAACGCAATTATCACATTCCTGCTCAGTAACTTTGGTAAATTTGGTTAATTTAGGTAAAGTGTCTGCCGACCTATTGTTAATAATAATAATCATAAGGGTGATTTATGAGTGAAAGTTCACACTCAGGCAACGACCTAAGAGAAGTGAAACAGCTGGGCATGTGGGCATCTATTGCCAGCTTAAGTTATATATTTTGGATTGTCGGCGGCATGGAGCTGGTGGAACGTATTGCCTACTATGGGGTAAAAGCCAGTGCCGGTTTATATGCTAAAACACCAACCTCGGAAGGCGGGCTGGGTATTAGCCTTAGTGATTACGGTGTCATTATTGCCATTTGGGCATTTATGCAAACCTTCATTCCAGTATTTACTGGCGGGATATCTGATCGCGTAGGCTACAAAGAAACCATCTTTGCCTCAACAGTAATCAAGATCATGGGTTACTTGGTGATGGCGATGTTTCCAAGCTTTTATGGCTTCTTGATTGGTGCAATATTATTGGCCGCAGGGACAGGGATCTTTAAACCCGGTATTCAAGGCACCTTAGTGCTTTCAACCGGACGGCAAAACACCTCAATGGCGTGGGGCATATTCTATCAAGTGGTCAATATTGGTGGCTTCCTTGGGCCTTTAGTGGCTGTACATATGCGTCAGTTATCATGGGATAATGTGTTTTACGCTTGTGCTGCCATCATCTCTTTTAACTTCCTATTTTTACTAGCTTATAAAGAACCAGGTAAAGAAGAGCGACTTGAGCGGGCCCGCAAAGTCAAATCAGGCGAAATTAAACAAGAAGCATTATGGCGTGATGCGCTTCATGAGCTTAAAAAGCCCGTTGTTATCTATTACATGTTGGTATTTGCTGGTTTCTGGTTCTTATTTAATGCCTTATTTGATGTATTACCTATTCATATTGCTGAATGGGTTGATACCAGCGTGATTGTCACCTCTCTATTTGGCCCTGAAGGCACCTCTAACGGCTTTTTCCAGTTTTGGTTAGGCCTAGATAATACTGGTACTAAGGTGATGCCTGAAGGCATGCTCAACCTCAATGCTGGTATGATCATGACCAGTTGTTTCTTGGTTGCTGCACTTACCGCTAAGTATCGTATTACCACTGCCATGTTAGGTGGTTGTTTACTGAGTATTTTGGCATTCGTGCTCATTGGCGCAACCAATGCTGCATGGATGATTGTACTGGCTATTGCAATGTTCTCATTCGGCGAAATGATGATTAGCCCGAAGAAAAATGAGTTTATGGGCAATATTGCCCCTGAAGGTAAAAAAGCCATGTACTTAGGCTTTGTGATGTTACCTCAAGGGATAGGCTGGACTCTGGAAGGCTACTTTGGGCCTAAACTGTATGAGATGTATGCCTCAAAAGAGATTTTCTCACTGCAGCTTCTTGCAGAGCGTGGCATGAGTCAAACAGATGTTGATGCAATCCCCCAAGGCGAAGCATTTTCAACCTTAGTGACTTATACCGGTGAGCCTGCACAGCAGCTAACAACGCTGCTGTATAACACCCACAGTATCGGCAACGCTTGGTATATTATCGCTGCGGTAGGAACAATTTCGGCAGTAGGAATTTATCTTTACGGTAAGTGGTTGTTTAAACTGCAACAGAGCTAAAGTAAATTACACTGGCTTGCCAGCACAGTAGCTAACAACGATGCTAAAAACTATGGCGTATAACAGCCACAGTATCGGCAAAGCTGGGGACATCATCGCCGCTGTGGGACGATTTCGGCAGTAGGGATTTATCTTTACGGTAAGTGGTTGTTTAAACTGCAACAGAGCTAAAATAAATTACGCTGGCTTGCCAGCACAGTAGCTAACAACGATGCTAAAAAACTATGGCGTATAACAGCCACAGTATCGGCAAAGCTTGGTACATCATCGCCGCTGTGGGA
>NZ_JBFRKH010000081.1:0-204 GCF_041469265.1 Shewanella sp. 10N.286.51.B2 | reverse complement strand
GCTAATTGGTTTCGGCATGAGTTTTACAGAGGTGGATTCTATTTCTCAAGCGAAGCTTGAGGCCACAACAAATGATGACAGACGATTGAGTGCAGCGCTTGAAATAGCGATACGCAAAGAGATTGAGAAAGGCCATACCTACACGATACAAGCTGATTTACGCACTTATTTAACCAAGTTACTCAAGGACAAAGAACTTGTCGC
>NZ_JBFRKH010000080.1:0-351 GCF_041469265.1 Shewanella sp. 10N.286.51.B2 | reverse complement strand
TCATGCCGAAACCAATTAGCACATAAGGATTATGTTTAATTGCTTCAATGGATTTCTCAGTGTGATACTTCAGCAAACGCTGCTGAACACTGGCAGGTATCTTGTGTTCAGACATCCAATTGCAGTAAGCTAGATTCTTGTATTTAGCATACCCCTCAAACAATGAGATAATGGAATCTTCGCTAAGAACACTTCTAAGCCGCTCTCTTGACTCTGGCGTATCTTTTCTCAAGGTTGCATGAAAATTCTTACCTAAAAGCTCCCAGAGCGCCCTTGCTTTGCTTTCACCAATACCTTTAAAGGCAGCCTCCCTAGCGATGAATCGGATCAATTGTTCGCCTGTTTCTGGCA
>NZ_JBFRKH010000079.1:0-7049 GCF_041469265.1 Shewanella sp. 10N.286.51.B2 | reverse complement strand
GAGATATCCATTTCAAACACGTTTTGGGGCATGAACGTGTCAGCAGCATTTCACTGACACGTACCTGGACATAAATGAGTTAATGTCCACCTAGCAAACTAATTCATATGGCAAAAAAGGTTTTCTCAGTTCAGATAATTTTAATTAGATATTAATTTACTCAACTTAAGATCGCCCTCTTTCTCAGCGAAGTCCTCATTACGTACTATCCACTGTAAGCCGTAACTATGAATGGCAAACCCCATTGGTTCTAAGTGCTTTTTCATCCAAAAATATATAGATTTACTTCTACCTTCTATTGCTTTTTCAGTCATTTTAAAGCCTAAAAGTTTTCTTAACCAATCATTCTCAGCCAACAGCCCACAATCTATGGATTCGTAATTCTTAAGAAAATAATTTAGAGCTATAGATTGCCAGATGTAATTTGGGGCATTCCAATGAAAGTTAAACCTCTTTTGCTCCTCGGAGATTTTGCCTGGTGGCATTCTCAACCTTTTGGCCATATCCAGAAACTTCATATCGTTAGATAGCCCCTGAAAATCAGACGCAAAGGTTTGTATCGATTCTGATTTTAACAGCTCAACCTTACTCACATATTGTTTATACCGTGACTCCCAAATCTCAAGATTAATCCAGCAAAGATTTTCTAGCTTGATGTTGTCGTGCGAACTTGAATACCAGTAATTGAGATGAACACCTTGATCTAAACAGTTCGTATAGGAGCCAATAGGCACAAAAAAGATCGGAATGTTGGTCTTATCATTTAATTGAACAATTGCCTTAAGGATTGGTTTATTCTCTATACGGGTAAGGTTAGTAGTAATTGATGTGAGAACTAACTTAGGTGTCGGTAGCTCTTCTTTATATAGTCCAATCATTGCCACAGCAAGGTTTGGTAAGGATTGGTTACCTACAGCTTGTTGCAGCCAATTTGATGCTTTATTACCCACAAGAGTAAGGCGTTTTCTAAAGGTTGAGCGGGATTTTTTATGCAGTTTCTGATTTGCGTTTTGTACCAGTAACTCTTCTTTTCGATTGAACATCCACGAACGAGGTGCCTCTTTAAGCACAAAGTTTTTCAACTCACTAGGCGCAGTATTGGGCTCAAGCATACTTATATCGATCTCGATTCCACTTAACTGGCTGATTTTAAATTTGGTTTTGTCTTGTTCTGATTTTTGGTGACGATAAAAGATTTCCACAGCAAGCCGTTCACCACCATGCTCTATGAGAGCATCTGTAACTATATTACCGATTCTTTGCTCAAGCTTGGCAGAGTATGCTGAAAGTTTATTTAGTTGCCTATCAATGAGGTACTCGTATGTGCAACCTAAGGGGTCAACGTAACTCACTAAGTGCTGAATTTTTGGTAAGAACAAACCTTCTTCCCTAAATTCTACAATCATTTGCTTTGCTGCAAAGTGAAGTGCTGATTCTCCTTCACAGGCTGAGTTCGCTCTGTGAGCAAAGTGCTTAAGGCGATCTTTCCTACCGCCATTCTTAGCAACTAAGGTTTCGTTACAATCTACGCAGTAACACTCGCAGGAAAGACCATTTGGCACATCCCCTATATGTTTCATTCGACCTGATGAGTGACGAGCCCAAACCATAGTCCTTCTTTTTTCTACAAAAGCACCCTCAGAATACAAACTCACATTCCCTCACTAGCCGATACGGCCAAGCATCACACAAAATAAATAGTAATAATGATTGAAGTTAACAATACGCCCACTTTAAAATCCAAAAGGGCCTAACCAACAATTTTACCAGTTTTAAATTAAAAGCTATCACTCAACTTCATATCGTTTTTGAAGAGTAGGCAAGGTGTCTGGACATAAGTCACGATAATGACTTCTAACTGTGTAATCAGAAGTCAAATCAGTCCATTGTGATGATGCTCCATAGCTGTAACCTAGTAGGAACATAATTTGATTCATGTGTGGGGTTCCTTTCTCGTCTCTAAAAGGTGTAATTAGTGCTCGACTAACCTGATCCCATTGCTCACTTATGTAATCTAACCCGAGCGATTCAGTTAGAACTTCACATTCCACAGAATGCCTTAAGTCTTTTTTAATCAGCTCAGGTAACTGTGAGTTATCAGCTAAAGCACTCTTTGGAAAGGATATTGAAAAAGCTAAAAAGCAAAAGAAACAAGATAGTTTCTTTGTGGACGTCTGGTACATTATAAACCTTAAAAAATCACTTTATAAATTAAAGCAAAGAATAACCACATAAAATAAACGCAACAAGGTAAATAAACGTACACCATTGTATAAATTAAACTTAACAACATCATTGCTACAAAGTAAAAAACAAAATAATACTCCGTTCACTTTCGAATAAATATTAGGTATCTATTTATTGAGAGCAACAAAAAGTGGTCACTGTGTATGTAGTGGACAATGAATTCTGGCCACTACATTAGAGTCTGTCTAACCCATTTCTGGACAGAAACGGTTTAGAGTTGTTGTACTAGTCGATAGTAAGACTCATTAGATTTTGTAGCGGTTGCGAAGGAATCTAACGGATGCCCTTACTCCATTGGCCGTCTCATGTGTTACCCGCTGTGGTTTTAACCTTTTAGTTTGAGGCCAAATTAACTATTTCACTACACAGGTATCTTAGAATTAAATCTTAATGCCTTTTATTGTCTTTTGGTTGTAATGCCTATGGTTATTGGTACATTAGTAATATTCAATGCTTTAAAGCAATGGGTTGTGAAAACTGGCAGGTTAACAGAGGTTTAATTTAAGTGGTGTATTCGAGCAAGAGAGATGAGTTTGACAAAACAGTAGAGATGCTGAAGATCTTGTTTAAGGTTGAACATAACAAGTTTAGCTCTAAAAAGGTGCTGCAACATTTTGTTGTATTTGTTTTTCTATTTGCTGGCTTGCTACATTCACCAGATCAACATAAAACAGAGGCTTGGACGGCTAACGCGATAATGCCCAAGCTTCGTTTGATTTCAGAAAAGAAGATCGAGCAGCAAAAACTTTAATTACTGTTTCTTGGTTTTCAGCTTTGAAGTAGCGAAATAAAGTAAGCCATTTAATTTACTGATTAACATCATCCTATATTTGCTCGCCAGACACATTGCCTTTTTTCACTGTTGCTTGGCTCTTTAAACCGAGCACTTGACTCATAATCTCTTAATACGCTGACAGCTGTAGCAAGATCCATCATTACATGAGTAAGAGTTTCTTCTAGTTCTAAAAGTTTTACACTAATAAGCTTATTTAGTTCAACCTTATTATTTAAACTACGGCTTAGTTAAGTTATTGATTAATACGTACTCTAGCAAAGTAATGCTAGATAAACGAACAAAAAACTAAAAATGAGAGTTTATATTTATCTCTGACTTAAAGTTATCAGTAACGGTCACTTACCGATGAGAAAAAATTGGTCGAAAGACTCGCCACTGCTCTGTCCTGCAAATCGCCTGTAACTAATAAAGGGGCAATTACGTCTTAGACTGATCGCTCTAAGACGTACTGTAACCCTCCCTTAAAATCAGAGGTTTTTATTATTCAGCCAATGACTTGAAACTGTTTGGAGTTAGTAATATTCAACTGTCACCAAGTGATACTAATATTAATAAAGCAGGATTTTTTGAAGCTAATTATTGCAATTATAGTAATTAGGGGTGAGCTTGCATGAAGCTAAATTTTTTAAATGTTATTTGTGGATTGTATTTTATATGAATTTGAAAATATTTTTTGTAGCAATATTTATATTTTTAACTAATGGGTGTGGTTTATATAGCGTAAAGGACTATGGTTCTTTTGATAAAGGCGAGGGCACTATATGCGTGAATATGGAGCCTGCCCAACAAATATTGTGTGAGGAGGATGAACAAAGATTACAAATTGGATTGGGTGCAGACGAAGATTGTAATCATCCTTATGAATATGAAAGAAAAAGGTGTAAAAATGAAAAAGAAATACAAAAAAAGCTTTAAACGAAGCTTTTAGGAAAAATATAGAATAATAATCACAAGGTGTCTACTGAGCAAGATGCATTCCATTGAGATTAGTTCTAGTATAGCAAAAGTCAGTTTAATTAGAAGTTTTGTAAACAAAGTTAAATGTAGTCCATAAGTTGTGAAATCAATGTACTTTCTTCTCACGTAATAACGAATGAACGTAACACAGGCCAATACCAAACAAAAGCGCCATATAACAATGACAACCCCTCATAAAACAAGGTAAAATATGCTGAACAAATTATGGAGCGATTTATTTTTATAGCCATGGCTGGTTACTTCGTTTTACCGTCTAGAGTTTATAATACTGATATGTATAGTATTTAAGTTCCATTACTTTAGCCACTTATTAACATTGCTTACCATCAAGGCCATTTTATGAAAAATAGTATCGTCACAACAAATAAAAACAGTATTGCTGCAATTAAAAAAACGAAAAACTTATTGTTAGCTGCTAGCTCTATTTTGGCAGAAAAAAAATCTGACGATTGGGTTCTGAGATTATGGGAGTGGGCAGATAGTAGGGATATAGCAAAAGAAGTAATCCCGAGAAATAAAATTGACCTATTAAATTTAACAAACTTGCAACTATATTGTAAGTTGGATGACTCAACTAACTTTTTAGGGAATTTAAGTAAATTACATACTCTAGACTTAGGTTTCGTAGCAGGGGCCCAGCTACCGAAGTGGTTAATAAAGCTTTCCAATCTATCTGAGTTGAACTTACGTTTTTGTTATCTAAATATACTGCCTGAAAACTTGTTTGAGCTAACACAATTATCAAACCTTGATTTAATGGCAAATGAGCTTTTAGCGTTGCCTGATTGTTTTGGAAATTTAACTCAATTATCTGAGCTAAATTTATTTTTTAATAACCTATCGAAGTTACCTGATTCCTTTGGTAATTTAACTCAATTATCTAAGCTAGATTTATGTAACAACAACCTATCGGAGTTACCAGATTCCTTTGGTAATTTAACTCAATTATCTAAGCTAAATTTATGTAACAACAACCTATCGGAGTTACCAGATTCCTTGGGTAATTTAACTCAATTGTCTGAGCTAGATTTATCTGGTAATAACCTATCGGAGTTACCAGATTCCTTTGGTAATTTAACTCAATTATCTAAGCTAAATTTATTTAACAACAACCTATCGGAGTTACCAGATTCCTTGGGTAATTTAACTCAATTGTCTGAGCTAAATTTATTTTTTAATAACCTATCGAAGTTACCTGATTCTTTTGGTAATTTAACTCAATTATCTGAGCTAGATTTATCTGGTAATAACCTATCGAAGTTACCTGATCCTTTTGGTAATTTAATTCATTTATCTGAGCTAGTTTTATCTAGTAATAACCTATCGAAGTTACCTGATTCTTTTGGTAATTTAAATCATTTATCTAAATTAAAATTGTCGAATAATAATTTTACAGTGTTTCCTGAATTGTTAACTGATTTAGTAAAATTAAATCGACTTGATGTAAGTCTTCTATCTTTAACTTCCTTGCCAAATAATATAGGAAAACTAGTTGAATTAACTGAATTAAATTTATCGAACAATCAATTAGTTAACTTACCTAGCTCTTTTAAAAAACTAACAAAGTTAAAGCTGCTTAATTTGGGCAACAATCAATTCACTGCCCTACCAGATTGGATTGTTGAACTTCCAAACCTAGAGGCGCTTTACTTGGACGGGAACCCTATCGTCCAAGAGAGGAAAATAATCAGCGAATTAGAAGAACAAGGTTGCTCGGTATATTTTAATTAAACATATTTTATAACGTGTTTTAACATTATATGAGGTGCTCATGCAGCAATTATTAAAAAGACTATCCATTATTAAAGCTAGTGTTGCTTTGGAAGATTATGAAATAATTGAATTACAAATAAGTAAAATACAGTCTCTTGAGCTTGACAACGAAGCCCAAAGTATCATTGAACAATTAAATGAACACCAATATATAAGTGCAATAAGTAGTATCGATAGATATATTGATAAAAATACAGGCTTAGTTGTATATGAAGGTGCACAATCAGCAGCACTTAAGCTTGAACTGAAGATGCTCGAACTTAAATTGCAGGGGTTAAGCGATAAAAAAATGAAAAAATAAATAAAATCAACGAGTTCAATCAAATATACTCATTAACAGTAGGAGATCTGATTCAGTCTATTTTAAATATAAAGGTAGATATATTTTCGTATAAAAACATACTTAAAAAAAGACAATTTGAACATGATAATACAGAATATAAATCCATAAAATCAGATTATGATTTCTTAAATGAAGAAATAGAAAAAATCAAGCATAAGCTAAGCCGCCTTGACGAATTTAGTGATGAATATGATGCACTATATACTAACTATCAAGCCCTTAAGAAAGATATAGATAATAAAGAATCTCAACTAAATGAAGCGCGTAAGAAAGCCAAATTTTCTTTTAATGAAACCAAAGAAACCCCTGAATATAGACAAGCTAAATCAGAATCTAAATCCTTTGAGGAAGACAACAATGAAATTCAGCACGAAATAAAACAAAGTTATAACTTAACTAAAGAACAAATAAAAGAACTAAAAGTAGCTTACAGAAAAGCATCACAGTTGTGCCATCCTGATATTGTAACTAATGAGTTTAAAGAACAAGCACACGGGTTAATGTCAGAATTAAATACTGCTTATAGATTAAAAGATTTAGAAAAAGTATTAGGCATTCTGAAAAGCTTAATAGCAGGATCTGGATTTGTTGTTGGTAGTGACACATTTTTTGATGTAGATGCTTTGGCGGCACATATTAAAAGTATCAAACAACAAATAGATCAATTAGAGCTAGAAATAACTGAAATGGAGAGCGAAGGCGTATTGCATGATATTCAAAATATTGATGATATAGATGCATATTTTGACTCACTCTCGATTAAACTAAGTGATGAATTACAACATTTAAAAAATGAATTGAAGAATTTAGTAGAGATGAATGAAAAATTAGTCGATAGATGTACCAGTTCATTGAGCGCTTACGTTTAAAAGGCTAAAAATTTACTCTCAATCGGCAATAGATACTGGCGAG
>NZ_JBFRKH010000078.1:0-21257 GCF_041469265.1 Shewanella sp. 10N.286.51.B2 | reverse complement strand
ACTGTCACATTTTCAAAAGGGTTATGGCTGCAGTAGTTCATTAACTTGCACCACTTAAAAAACTGAAATACGGCCGCTAAGTATTCTTTATTGCTTTTATAACTTCTGCCCTGTGTAAGCAGTTCATCACGGTACTTCATCGCATCAGCCGAGGTGATATCGTTAGTGCAAATAGCTTGGGTGCTTTTTGATGACCGGTTACCGATTGTCGGCAGTAATTTAATGAAGTGACAGGTTCGCTGTTCAAGTTGTTTAATAGAGAGTGGTCTAATACCTGACTTCTCTTTTGAAGTAACAAAACCTGCTAGAGCATCATGTAACGTCACCACGGACATTGCTTGAGCTACAGCCGTGGTTTCACGGTGTTGTGACAGCTTAGTGTCTCTAATGGGGATGCTATAACTTGCTGGCTTTGTACTGATGGCCAACTTGTTTTTCTCAAATTCACTGCGAAGACTGTTAATCACTTCATCAACATAACGAATAAAGTCATTGATACAGGTTTGATGGTCTATGGTATTGATGATTTTTTTCAGCGTGCCTGCGACATCGATATTGCGAATAACCGCTTGTGCTCTGTCACGAGTCAACAGAGAAACTTTAATATCAAAAGGAAAGCCTTTATCGCGTAACGATTTGGCTAAACAGATACGTGTGAAGTACACGTTATTAGGAGCTCTGCTAATGTGAAAGGCAGGTACATTGTCTGAGTCAATCCTCTCAGAAAGCCCCTCAAATGCCAGAAACAAAAAAAGCCGTTGATAATCAACGGCTTTTCTCGTATTTAATATGGCGGAGAGATAGGGATTTGAACGCAAGGCTTCCTATTATATATAAAATGATGTGTTCAGCCGTGCCTGCTGTGGAGAACTTAGCTCAACCTGCTACGCTGGAAGCAATGGACGCTGTTAAAAAGTTCCAATTGAAATTTTATGTTGTTGACAGTATTCAATATTAGTTCACCTCAATTACATTGCAGTTGAAAGCTGTGAAAAAGCACAGTCTTTCTTCCTTAAAAAGAAACTTGTGATCTATTACTCATACCTAATTTGAGTTAATCACTATATTAAATATCCATTCAATCAAAAAAATTTAATGATATTGAAAAAGTGGTTACTCTCCCCCACTTTTGCCCTAACAAGTTCTCAGTAACATTATGCAAACCATAAATAGTAATCTTAAAATACTCTATCACTAACCCCACAAGATTAAAGAGAAAAAACAAGTTATGAGTAACTTAGACATAAAAAAAAACAATATATTTAATGAAGTTCTTGCAGCCATTAGTTTTCTAACACGCTTTCCTTTTACAAATCACATGATGTTTCATGAAAAGACGGTGGCGGCTGCTAGTCGTTGGTTTTCATTGGTTGGTCTTTTTATAGGTTTTTTTGGCGCAGCTGTATACTTTGCACTTAGCTTAGTAGTTCCTCATTCCCTTGCGTGCGTTGTGACTTTGGTAATACTCATCCTTGCAACCGGTGCCTTTCATGAAGATGGCTTGGCCGATCTCGCTGATGGCTTTGGTGGAGGTTGGGATAAAAGCAGAAAGTTAGCAATAATGAAAGATAGCCAGATTGGCACCTATGGGGTACTTGCATTAATATCAACCTTTGCAATAAAACTGAGTAGCCTGCAGCTACTCAGTATGCAGCAAGTCATGCTCGCATTAATAACTGCACATGGTGCTAGCAGAGCTATCTCTGGCATGGTGCCATTCTTTCTTGAATATGCACGTATAGGGGAAAACAAAACACCACAAAAATCAAATACTATCAACTACAACACATTATTGATACTAACTGCATGTGGTTTCCCTGGATTGCTTTTACTGCCAAGCAGCTTAACTTTATTATTACTAGCAACTTGGTTGATAGCTTTTGTTTTATTACTCAAGTTAATGAAAAAACAAATAAATGGATATACAGGTGACACCCTTGGCGCAACGCAGCAAGTAATAGAGTTATTAACTTATATTTGCTTTGTTATTTGGACATATTAGTATATTAATACTTATTGAAACTAGTGATTACAAATCAAAACCAGACAGGATTAGTGCACTTAACATGTTAAAGTAAAAAATATTAAGGTGATGGAAAACCCTTTAGTTTAAAAGTGATAAAACTTAATATTTTTATTTCAGCCAGTTGCTGATTAATTCATAGAGAGTCTTTATTTAAAAAATAAAAACACGTTTCTCAGCAGCTAACTTTCCTATCTAGTTTAAAAGTCTCACTGCTAACATTTGCATTCTAGCAATCACACTTAAGCGTAAACAACCTATAATTTATAAAATTACACATAGGTTCCGTGATGAAAATTTAGCCTCAAAAAAAATGAGGTTAGATGCCTCTAACCTCATAATGCAGGGTTACCAAGTAAGAGTGATGAAGTTATTACTCAGTTTTACCATATACTTTGGGTGGAAGTATATATTAAAAAATATCAAAAAAGCCACAATATAAAAATCTGACTTCAAATAACATTTAACTTGCAGAAAAAACGATATCAAAATAAGAATAAACCAAACAATTATGGTTACATTCAAATGTTGTGAATATTGTTTTAAACATCTCTATTACGATATGCGTAAAACAACTCTCACAACAAATAATAGCAATGCTTATTAATTTTTAATATGTTACTTTTAACAGTAATTTAAACATATTATAAAATTAATTTTCAACCTAAGTCTTATTACAAGTAAAAATAGCTCATATTTAAAGCAAGAAAAACCGCCCCATAAAGTCTCACCACAAAAGTACTGTTAAAAGTCACACACTTTAGTCCATATAAATAAACCTGTGACCATTTTCACATTCCAACTACCAATAATTGATTATATTCCACCACATCATCGATGGGTAAAGTAACAGTTCACAACAATGAGTTGTGCGAACAAGCTTTATCACTATCAATACAATTAGGGTGTTATTTTTGGGAATGTGGTGAGACCCCACAGCTGTACCTGCAACTGTAAACAGAGCGAAATACTTTTTACCACTGACTTTATATCGGGAAGGTGTATTTCTAGATGCTGTGAGCCAGGAGACCGACCTAATTGTTCGATGTACTCAAGCGGGTTTCTTGAGACATAGAAAGATTGGATTTTTTCTATTCGCTACTAGTTACTCAATTATTAACAAGCAGCGCATCTCCCGCTATTTTAAACTCAGCATAACAAGGCAACAACAATGAGTTTTAAACTGCGTTTATCAGCTATCACATTAGCTATTTTTCAAACTTACAGTGTAAATGCTGCAGCACCTGCAGTCCCAGTGCATGAAACAATCGTGGTCACTGGAACACGTTTTGAGAGCACACCAGACTCACAACTTACGGTAATTAATACCATTGAACGTGAAGAAATTGATGTGCTTAATCCCAAATCAGTAGTTGATGTTCTAGAAGCATTACCAGGTTTAAGTGTGACTCGAAATGGTGGGGCTGGACAAACGGCTTCAGTGAGTATACGAGGCACCAGCTCTGGGCATTCATTGGTGCTTATTGATGGTTTAAGGGTTGGATCTGCCCCCCTAAACGCTGTCAATTTTGGCTCCCTTTCTCCACAAAATATTGAGCGGATAGAAGTCATAAAAGGCCCTAGAGCTTCTATTTGGGGCAGTGATGCTATTGGCGGCGTAATACAAATATTTACTCGCCAACTTAATGGTGGTGAATGGTTTGCCAGTACCGAGTTAGGTAGTAATAACTATCTACGAGGCACTGTAGGTGCGGGAGTGGCACATGGTGATGGTCAAAGTACTATCACAGTAAACAGTGAACGTTCAGATGGATATAATATCCATAATGGCGCTCCAGAAGAAGCTGATGATGATGGCTATGACCGCATAGGATTAACTGTAGCGGGTTTGCAAAATATCTCTGACCAATGGGATATTAGCTGGAGTCTACAATATGACACTGGTAATAGCGAACACGATGATATTTACGCCAGTGGCGGCACTGACCAAGCTGATTTTGACAATTATTTGTGGAATGTTGGCACCCAATATCAGGGCGAGCAACTCACGAGTAAATTAAATATTGGTCAATCTCAAGATTCAAATGTCAATTTTCGCGGTGATAACCCGGATGTCGCGAGACAAAAATACGAAACAACTCGCGATCAAATAAATTGGACAAACCAATTTAAAGCATCTAATGAACTGACGGTTATCGGCGGAGTGGATTGGTATAACGAGTCCGTAAATGGGGATTATGCTGTCAATGAACGAGAAGTTTGGGGAATTTATGCGCTGGCTCAATACCAATGGCATAACGTTCTATTTGAAGGGGCTGTTCGATATGATGACGTTGAAAATATCGACAATGAAACTTCTTATAATTTAAGTGCAGCCTATAACTTTTCTGATCAATGGCGCTTAACGGCAAGCACAGGCACAGGCTTTAAAGCACCTACTTTTAATGACTTATACTGGCCTGGAACAGGAAACCCAGATTTATCCTCCGAAACCTCTGAAAGCTATGAATTAACCCTTAATTATAGGGGCTCTGCTATTCAAGGTTATATCAGTTTATTCCAAAACGATATTAATAACCTCATTGCTTGGGCACCGATTGATGAAGATGGTTACATATGGAAACCTGCCAACATCAATGAAGCCAAGATAAAAGGCTTAGAGTTATCGTTAAATACCAAGCTGTGGCAATTAGACCACCGGATTTCGTACACCTATTTAGATGCCAAAGACACTAAAAATGATGAAGAACTTGTTGGCCGTAGTGAGCACGAGTTTGATTATAGTGTGGGCTATCAATGGGAACACTTTGACCTACTCGTAAGCTATCACTATCAAGGCAAACGCTATTCAGGTTACGGCCAACACCTTGATGCTTACCATAGGGTCGATGTCAGCATGGGATATTGGTTTAACGACAAATGGCAACTACGTGTGAAAACCAACAACATACTTGATGATGACTATATGACCGTCAGCAACTACAACAATCCAGGGATGGAATATTTTGTGAGCTTGAGTTACCAAGCTTTCTAATTATGTCCTAACTAAGACTTAGGCGTCAGCGCTATTGACGCCTAAGTGGAATACTAATGACAGTAAATAACCACACAATAGAACACCTATCAGTTAATAACTTAAGTTGGAGTTGCGCTGATAAAAATGTATTGCAACAACTGAACTTCAAGGTAAATAAAGGAGAGACTATTGGTATTTTAGGCCCTAATGGTGTTGGTAAATCCACATTACTGCGCTGTATTTATAAATACCTAAAGCCATCAACTGGCGAAATCTATCTTGACGGGGTCAATATTAATGACATCTCTCGTCGTCAATTTTCAGCAAAAGTTGCTGTCGTGCTGCAACACCCTCCATCAGGGTTTTCTGTCACCTGCCGCCAATTACTGGCAACGGGCTTAGTTAGCCAGCATAAATGGTGGCAAGCTATTGACTATAAAAAAGAGCAACGGATCATTGATGAAGTGCTTGAGCAAGTTAACTTGTCAGATAAAGGCGAGCATATTTTCGAGCACTTATCTGGTGGAGAAAAACAACGCTTACTGATTGGCAGAGCCCTATTACAAAAGCCAGAAATTTTATTGCTTGATGAGCCTACCAATCACCTTGATATCCGTTACCAACTCGAAGTACTCACATTAATTAAATCGTTAAATATTACTGTTATCGCCACAATTCATGACCTTAATTTAGCCAGCGCCTTTTGCGATCAAATGCTATTTCTCAAAGAAGGTCGTTTAGTCAAAAATGGCCCGCCTTCAGCAGTGATGTCTGAAGATAATATTCGCCATATCTATGGCGTAAATGCCCATATTGATCGTCATCCAACTAATGAGAACCCTCGGATCACATACCATTATTCTGAGGCTTTATATGCGGCTGTTTAATGCAAAAAAATTGCTATTTATTCTTACTCCGTTAGTGCTCATTAGTCCAGTATTTGCCATTGTTATTGGTACCGCAAATATTGAGTTTAATGATGTTATAGGCGCGATTCTTCGGGCCGCTGACATATCAGAGGCTGCAACAGGTTCTTTAGCTATTTCTGACCGTATTATTATTGAGTTACGTATGCCAAGGGCAATTATGGCGATGCTCTGCGGCGCAGGACTAGCCATATCAGGCTCGGTATTACAATGTGTCACTCGTAATCCACTTGCCGACCCATACCTGTTTGGTATTAGTTCAGGGGCAGCATTAGGCGCTATTTTGGCGTTAACTGGCGGAATAATGTTTCTACCATTGCCTGTTTGCGCCTTTTTAGGTTCATTAATTGCAGTAGCAGTCGTCATGGTCATGTCCCGTGATGGGCAAGTTGAAACCCTTGTATTGTCTGGGGTTGCAATCTCATTTTTGCTCTCATCTATCGCCAACCTCATTCTTTATTTTAGCGATCAACAAGCCATACAAGCTGTTTTGTTTTGGTCTTTAGGCAGCTTTGCTAATGCTACTTGGTCCACCTTATTGTACCCCAGCATCATTGTAGTGCTTGGTAGCATTATTGTTTTCCAATTTCAGCGACCTTTGCATGCATTAATGGCAGGCAATGAAAGCGCCCACACCCAAGGGGTGGCAGTACTGCCATTACGGTTAGGCATGCTAATGCTAACCGCATTAATTACCTCATCTTTGGTGGCAACTTGTGGAGGAATAGGCTTTGTTGGCTTGATGGTGCCTCACATTTCAAGAATGTTAGTCGGTGCAGCTCACCCAGCTAGCCTCATTATTACCGCCATGATGGGCGCCATTTTAATGGTCTCTGTCGATATTCTTTCGCGGGTAATTTTACCTAGCCAAGAGCTCCCTGTTGGCGTTATGACCGCCATGATGGGGAGTGCTTTCTTTATTTTTCTTCTTATTAAACGCCAAAAAGGTCGTACTAGATGAAGCAGTTAATTATTGGTGGAGCCCGTTCTGGCAAAAGTAAAATGGCGCAAAACTATGCCTCCCAATGGCAAAGCAATACGCAAGGTGAAGTCATTGTTATTGTTACAGCGCAAAATAAGGATGGTGCGATGGCAAAGCGCATCGCTCATCATCAGGCTAACCGTCCGCCCCATTGGCAAACGGTTGAATCCCATTTAGCACTAGCTAGCACCCTACAGCGCCACAGCCAAGCGGACAACCTCATAATGGTTGATTGCTTAACCCTATGGTTATCTAATGTTTTACTACACGATGCTGAGCAATCTACGAATCAATACCCTGTAATGAAGCGTCAACTCATCGATACCATAAAAGCGCTTTCTGGAGAAATAGTACTTATTGGTAATGAAGTTGGTCAAGGTGTTGTCCCTATGGGGGCATTGTGTCGAGAATTTGTCGACCAATCAGGTTGGTTACACCAATCAATCGCTGAGTGTGTCGATAAGGTCACAGTATCAATTGCAGGCCTACCTATGGTTATTAAGGAAAGGGCTTAATTATGTCTATTTTCGTTAAACCCATAAGCTTAATTGTCGCGGGATTTCTTGTCTGCTTGACTACTTCATATGCCCACAGCGCACAGCAAAGATTCGTTGTGCTATCACCCCATGCGGTAGAAATGATGTTCAGTATTGACGCAGGCGATAGAATTATTGGCACAGTGGAATATGCCGACTACCCTGCTGCTGCAAATGATATAAAACGTATTGGTCGCTACGACTTTGTTAATTACGAAGCCTTAATGATGCTTAATCCCGACGCCATCATAGTCAACAGTGAAAGCACGTCATCGGGAATGCTTAGCCGCATTAAAAGCCTCGGGTTTACTGTTATTGATACCAGTGTCACAGAGCTTGCTGATATACCGAAAAGGTTAATTGAATTAGGTCAACTAACCGGACAACAACAGCTTGCCCAGCAACAAGCTGCGCAATTCAGTCAGCAGCTAAACGAGATTCGTCAACAATATCAGCATCAAGATCCCATCAGCATTTTTTATCAGGTGTGGCCTCACCCTTTAACGACAACCTCCAGTTCATGGATGGATGAGATTTTTGCAGGATGCGGAGGGGTAAACATATTTGAAAATGCCCACTCAGATTACCCTCAGGTCAACATGGAACAAGTCGTTTCATTAATGCCTGAAATGATCTTTAAACCTATTTATCACGGCAACAGTAATCAAGAGTTAATCCGCTGGGAAACTTGGAGTGAGCTACCCGCAGTAAAGCATGGACAAGTGATCGCCTTAGAAGGTGATCTCATTCACCGTACAGGCCCCCGTGTACTTCAAGGAATGATAAACATTTGCCAGAAAATCGACTTAGCACGTCATCAAAGAGCGGCAACATTATGATTAGTTTTTATTTAGGTGGTGCTCGCAGTGGCAAGTCGTCCCTTGCAGAGTTAGAAGTCAGCCAAACTCGATTACCCGTGCTCTATATCGCTACCTCTCGCCCGAGTGCATCTATGCAAGAGCGGATCCGCTTACATAAACAACAGCGCCCTGACAGTTGGCAAACTCTCGAAGTGCCAGTAGATTTAGTCACTAGCTTAATTAAACACGACAAGCCAGAGCAAACCATCATAATTGATTGTTTAACCCTGTGGTTAACCAACCAACTGTTGGCACAACATTGCCTAAAACAAGCTATCGAGGAGCTTGCGAAAACACTGGCCAATATGCAATCGCATTGCGTTCTGGTTAGCACTGAATGTGGCCAAAGCTTGATTCCAGAAGATAAAATGAGCCAACTGTTCGTTAATGCCAGTGGCGAAATGCACCAAATCATCGCCGAAATCGCTGACAAGGTGACTTTCTGCCAAAGCAAAATTGCTAACACGTTAAAAATGCCAAAAGAACTCAGTTATGAATAACACTAAGTTCACTTTATTACGCCATGGTCAGCCGCAACTCAGCGACTGCTTACTGGGTCGCACCAATGCACCATTAACCGCCCTTGGCTGGCAACAACTACGTCAAAGTAGTATAGGTTTAGGCTTTGATAGAATTATTAGTTCACCATTAGAGCGCTGTAGCGCATTTGCCCAGCAACTCGCTCACGAAAGCGCCGTACCAATAACTATCTGTGCTGACTGGCAAGAAATGGACTTCGGTTTATGGGACGGTCTGCCGCTTAAACAGCTGTGGGCGGCTACTGATATTGACTACCCTAAATTTTGGCAAAACCCCTTTTTAAGCCAGCCTCCTCAAGGTGAATCAAGCATTCAATTAATGCAACGAGTAGTAAAGCAAATTCAGTTACTCAGTCGACAATATCAAGGCCAACACTTATTAATTGTGACTCATTCAGGGGTTATTCGCATCATTATGCATTGGCTATTATGTCATTCAAATTCGATAGACAAGTTCTCTGAAGCGTTTCTATCCTCTCATAGCCACAGCCATCAATATTGCAATGCCCACCTTAGCAATCTTATGGTTTCCTACGCAGCTCGACTACAAATCAATACCTTTATTGATGATGACAAGGTGCTATGGCCGCAATTGACAGGACTGCATAACTACCACGCTGACACTCAGCCAAAGGAAGCCTAAAATGAAAACTATCTGTTTTAACATTTTGAACTGCGCAGCAACTCAATTGCCGAGCTTACATCAACTTTCTGATGCTGGGGCAGGTTCCGATTTAATGCATTTCACCCCAACCAGAGACAGTGAAATTATCGCCAATGGGCAAGCCAACACGGTATTACCTCTGAAAAAGTTGCAGTCCAAAGAGGCTGATAAATATGATGGGCTGTTAAGTAATGGTGGTATTAGTCCGGCAGTATTATCTCGAGGGCTACTAAAGTTATTAGCCAGCAATGGTTATAACATTGAATTTCATAGCTATAACTTTAATGTCAGTCAGCCGCACACCATGCAAGAAGATTGGCTAGTACAATCACACCATGGTGGCAGAAATATTGATAGCACTGAGTTAATTGAAACGACATTAATTCCCTCGTTAGTGGATCAAGCCCAAAGAGGCTGCATCAGTATTTTGTCTGAGTGCGGAGTTGGCGGCACCACCTTTTCTACCCTGTGGTTACGCTTACTTACTGGTATGGATTTGTCTCCCGCGGGAAGCACTATCGACCCTAAAAAATTAGCTATAAAGCAGCAACTACTCAATGAGCTTGAATGCCAATATCGTGTTGATGGCGAAAATTTTGATGAAACGCGCTTATTAGCTAACCCACGGTTTCACGATCCAATTCAACTGGCCGTCAGCCAACTAATTAAACAGTGGCCAACACAGCTACCAATGCCAACTTTTGCTGGTGGCATGATGTTCGTAGCGCCGCTATTGGCGGCAAGAAAAACCAACTCTCTAGCCATCCCTGTGCTAATCCACACCACTCGGTGGGTACTTAATGGCGATGGCAAACAAGTATTATCCCATCTTGGGGACAAAGATGTCATCACCACCCACACAACCAATTTTTCACGCTCTGATATGAGCTGCCTTCAGTGCTATGAGCAAGGGCTAGTAGTAGAGGGCTGCGGCTTAGGTGGCCTGCTGGTTTTAGCTGAGACATTAGGGATAAACGAACCTGCGATAATTAAGGCGCTTGAACTGGCCGTAAATGAATACCAGCGACCATTTCTTGAAAACGAATCGGTGGCCTAATGTGGGAAATAGGATTTGAGTCATAACTTGTGATAACAGGCTAGCAAACGCTATCAATATACCAGAATAAAGTATCAGGAATAATAATGAGCTATAACCCTAAAAAACAAGCACAACACAAAGAGCATGTTGACCAGGCCATCGAAAAAGCCCAAGAAGAGCGTGGTCAAGTATTAGTGATAACAGGTAATGGTAAAGGTAAAACCACTGGTGGATTTGGCACCTTATTTAGAGCCCTAGGCCACCAACAAAAAGTCGCGGCAGTGCAGTTTGTTAAAGGCGATCTTGAATGCGGTGAGCGTAACTTACTTGAACAACTCAATGTACCAGTTCATACCATGAATACAGGATTTAGCTGGAATAGTGAAGATAAAGAAGTTGATAAGCAAGCAGCACAAATTGCATGGCAAGCAGCAAAATCATTCATTACCGATCCTAGCTTAGATTTGGTGCTATTAGACGAACTCACTTACATGATCACTTGGGGCTTTATTGAACTGGACGACATCATTACCACACTGAAACAAAGACCAACTGAAATGTCAGTGGTTATCACTGGTCGAGCAGCCCATCGTGAGCTCAAAGAGTACGCTGATACGGTCAGTGAAGTAAGACCTGAAAAACATGCGTTCCATCAAGGCTTAAAAGCGCGTCAAGGGCTGGACTGGTAATTAAAAGGTACGCAAATTGCGGGCGACTTTAATAGCGATATTTCCCGAAGTGCTCAGCTTATTTATCAATTCAATTTTTGACGCTTAAAAACAAGCCCAAAATAATTTTTTAATGGAACAACTCCCATGAGCGGATTCAAATTAATGGTGCAAGGCACTACCAGCGACGCTGGTAAAAGCTTGATGGTTGCAGGGCTTTGTCGAGTTCTGGCACGTAAAGGAATTAAAGTCGCCCCTTTCAAACCACAAAATATGGCACTTAACAGCGCAGTCACGCCAGACGGCGGCGAAATAGGTCGCGCACAAGCTGTGCAGGCACAAGCGTGTAACCTTCCGTTAAGCGTACACATGAATCCAGTACTGCTAAAACCCAATACCGATACAGGTGCACAGGTGATCATTCGTGGTAAAGCAATTGAAGATATGAATGCCGTCAATTACCACAACTTTAAACCGCAGCTGCTAGAGATAGTGCTGGAAAGTTTTGAAACCCTGGGACAAGGTATGCAGGCTAGACTGGTTGAAGGCGCTGGCAGTCCTGCTGAAGTGAATCTGCGTGAGCAAGACATAGCCAATATGGGCTTTGCCGTTGCGGCCCAAACCCCTGTTGTTATTGTGGCAGATATTGATCGAGGCGGCGTCTTTGCTCATTTATATGGGACTTTTGATCTGCTTTCTGCTGAAGAGAAATTACTGGTTAAGGGTTTTATTATCAATCGCTTCAGAGGCGATATCACCTTATTAGAAAGTGGGCTTACTTGGTTGACGGAGAAAACTGGCGTGCCGGTAATCGGTGTTGTCCCATATTTACACGGACTCTACCTTGAAGCGGAAGATGCTATCAACCAACAGCAACTCGATGACGATAGCCATTTTAAAGTTGTCGTGCCGGGTTTGCCACGCATAAGTAATCATACGGATTTTGATGCCCTCAGGCTTCACCCGGGTGTCGACCTTTGCTTTGTTAAACCTGGCGATAAACTACCAAATGCCGACTTAATTATCTTGCCCGGTTCTAAGAGCGTGCGCGGCGATTTGAAAGCATTGCGAGATCGTGGTTGGGACAAGCAAATCGCCCGTCATTTACGATTTGGCGGCAAGTTAATTGGCATTTGCGGCGGCTATCAAATGCTCGGCCACAGCATTGATGACCCCCATGGTATCGAAGGTCAAGCTGGCAGCAGCGAAGGACTTGGATACCTTAACATCACTACCACCCTTGAGAAAACGAAAACCCTTAAACAGATCCATGGCGAACTCCAGCTTAATGGCAACACTCATCCAGTGAAAGGCTATGAGATCCATGCAGGAGTCAGTAATGTACAGGAGACTCAACCCTTCACATTAGGCACTGAGGATAATCGCTATCCTGATGGTGCAGTCTGTCCACAAAATCAAGTATTAGGCACTTATCTTCATGGCGTATTCGATGAGCCACAAGCCTGTAATGCGCTACTGAACTGGGCAGGCTACCAACAGCAAAAAGCCCAAGATATGTCAGCATTGCGTGAGGAAAACCTCAATCGACTCGCCGATAGCCTTGAAGAGTCGCTCGATCTCGATTCACTATTTAACGGTATTGAGGGGTGGAGCTAATGAATAAGATGCAAGCTCATTGCCCTGCTTTGTTTGTTACAGCTCCAAGTAGTGATAGTGGTAAAACTACATTGGTTGCTGCTATGGCCAGATATTGGAGTAATCAAGGAAACAAAGTCAGAGTGTTTAAAACTGGGCCTGACTTTATCGACCCTATTTTTCATGAATTCGCCAGTGGTCATCCTGCTCACCACCTCGATCTTGGCATATCGCCTTTTCCTCGGGAAATTGAGGACGTCATAAACGTTATCGTCACGCAACGCTATGACATCTTCACGGACAACTTGAATAACCTCCCCTCTGAATATAACGGAGGTTTCTGGCTATTTGGCAGATCAATATGTGACAAACCTACATCACCTCATCTTATGTAGAACATGAGTTTTCGACACATAACAGCAAGGAGCAATAATGAAGCAACTGACGAACCTCACAGTGACCCCAAACCCAGGTCACCTGCTAGATAACTGGCAACAAGCTGAAGATTGGTTAAGCCAAATGAACCTTGATGGTTTCGAAATATATCCGCATGGCACTGTCTCTGCGGATGCTATTCCAGCTCATTTAAGTGGCGGCTTTCATCTGCAATCTTTTCCCATTCTGACTCCGTTACTTTATAACGACAGCAAACGGTTAATGGACATCTTTGGTGATTGGGACACTGTCGCACAATTCTATGGTGGTACTGATGCCGACTACCTCATCAACACCCTCACTCAACAACTGGACTTGGCGCACGCATTAGGCGCACCCTATGCGGTATTTCACCCTATGGATTGTGATATCGACAACCTCATCTCACAACACTTTCCTTGGACTTATGAAGATACAGTTAAAGCCTGCAGCCTGTTATTGAATCAAGTACTAGCCAAGAGTAAATTTAAGGGGAAATTATTATTCGAAAACATGTGGTGGCAGCAAAGCTTTCGCCTCGATAACCGCTGTGAGTATGATCTATTACGACACAGTGTTGATTATCAAAACTGCGGCATTTGCTTCGATACGGGCCATATGATGGCCACCCAAACACAGTTTAGCCATGAGCAGCAGGCTCTGGATTTTATTGAGCAACGCTTGCTGCAGCTGGATTTACACCATGAGATTTGTACCCTTCATTTAAACAGCAATATACTCCCAGCTCACAAGCCTCAGTGGCGAGCTCCACTGTCAGTAAAGAGTCCATTCTGGCAACAGTTTGATTTATCTTTACAACACATCAATAAACTAGACCCACACCAAGCCTTTAGTCAGTGTGACTTATCCAATCTTATTGAGCGTATAAAGCCTGATTTCCTTGTCCATGAAATTAACCAAAAAAGCCTACCACAGTGGCAAACTGATATTTCGACCCAGATGACATTATTAAACCGATGTTTACGTGTAGCATAACGAGTATTGGTTCTATGAAAACATAATAAAGTCAGTATCTAAGCTGTTTACATATAAGCAGCTAAAATATCTTTATAAGAGTGTGACGGTAAGGGCTTTACGGTGTTACAGCTAGTCACAAACCAAGGTTTCCCCGAAATATAATAGATTACGACGACAGTCACAGAGGCGTACTTAAAGCGCTGTTAGTTTACTGTTAGCCGCTATAAAAAGTTGCTATTACCCTCAAAAACAGACTGGTAATAGCAACTAAGACTATTTAGCTAGTATTTTAAAACCAACTAAAAATGATACCTAAAGGTCGCCATCACGAGATGAGCGGTGTAATCATGATTCAATTCCCCTAAGGTTTTAATACCAGTAGGGCCAGTTCCTGGATAGTAATTAACAGGTAATTGCGTATCGTCACTGTCTTTGTAACGTTCAATTTCATAACGTAAGCCGACCGTCATGGCTTTAGACAATGCATAATCTACAAAAACCGAAGCATAATGACTGGTTGATTCAAAATCGCCAAATACATCATTATTGTCAATATCGCTGTCGCTGAAAGACAGTGCATAGCTATAATTACCACCGATACTTATGCCATAGTCAGCTAAACCTGTGTAATCAAATCCAACACCAATAAAGCCAAACTGCTCGTTGGTATTAGCTTGCCAATAATTAGAATAATCATTACGTGCACCAGCCTGATTATTATCAATCCATTGATAACCGCCATCACCATTTAGGTTCAAGGTTTCAGTCACTTGCCAGTTTACACTTAAGTCATAACCGTAGTTTTCTGATTCAATGAGGCCAATATCAGTATTAGTATAATCATCTAGCGAGTAATAGCCGTTGAAGCTAACTGAGACATTATCCAATGGGGTATGAGTGACAAATACCTCAGCTTTTGAGCTTTTCTTATCTGCAAGATAATACTTACGCATTAACTCACTCTCGTCACCTGATACTGCATCGTCATATAAGAACGATGAACCACCTTTGTCCGAGTAACTGCCTTTTAAGCGTAAATCCCACTTTTCAAAATTACTTGCACGCCATTGCGCCCAAAAAATATTGTCATCCGTTTTTTCTCGATCTTGATTTGAACGTTCAGTATCTGTACGGTCAAAACCTGCCTCAATACGCTGACCCGTTGCAAGATTATAGCTAGCACTCACTTTGTAAGTCGTTCGAGTCGTGTCATAGATACGATTCTCAACCAATTCTCCGGTCATCGAATTGTAATTATACTGTTCGTACTCGTGGATGTCGGTGGTGTTGTCTCTATCAGAGTAATCCACAGAAGCATTCAAACGTAGCCCTTTAGCAATTAGGCTAGACACTTTAAAGTTAGCATCAAGAATATCAACTTCGACATTACCTTGATTCCCACTGTTTGGGATACCTGTTAAGGTAATAAAGTTACTGTCTTGCTTCATATTTCCGCTAACAAGGCGGCCACTGAGATAGGTTTTATCAAAACGGTAATTACCTAACGCACTCACAAAATGTGCTTGGTTATCTGCCGCCTGTGACACACTAGGATAAGCATCATTGTCAATTGACAAAGCATGGTTATTATTATCAAACCAACTACCTTTGTAGTTAACTTCAGAGAACCAATTATTGCCATTAAAGTTCACTCCCGCAGATAAATTTTGCGTGCGCATATCTACAGGTGCAGCTAAGTTAGTCGCAATGATGCCACCATTACTCATACTGCTAAGCAGCTTACCCGTTTTATCTTCCGTCGCGTATTTAACATAGGTCGCGTAGCGGTCGCGAGTATAGTTTGCTTCTAATTGATACTTTTTGCGCTGTAAAGATAATGACTGAGTCACGAGGTCATCATTTTCTACAAAATGGCCATTATTACTAGTCCAAACGCTTTGTGCATTATCTGCTGTGTATTGATTTTTTTCATCAAAACTTGCCTTGATACCCCAACTACCGAGGCGGCCAGTTTTGATGCTACCGTTACCTTGCTGACTACCTAAATTATCAGCCTTGATTTCGGTACGATAACCTCGACTATTAATCACCAGATCAGAGTTCACTCCAGCGGCTAAACCGTCTGTGTATTTCAGTTTATTCGCGGCGTAGTCATCGTCACTATCTAATGCCCCTAAATCAACTCCAACCTGACCAATAACACTGCTGTTAGAAACGCAGTTCTTACATTTCCAGCTATCAGCACGATTGTTAACATCATTTGCCGCTGTTACACCAAAATCAAATGCCATCGCTCCAGTACTAACACTGGCAAGCGCTATGGCAACTAAATTTAATCTAAATTTCATAAGATAATCCCCTTAAAACTGTAGCGCCTTGCCAGACGTATGATTTGAACCATGTATTTGGCTATGACAATTTAAACATCCCTGGCCTGCTGTTTGGACGCTTTGATTATCACCAGGCATAGTGGAAGCATGGATATCTCCTGCATGACATTGCTTACACAACATAGGCACACGTGATTTAAGAAGATCATTGTTAACGCTGCCATGAGCGTTGTGACAGTTGGCACAGTTCTCCATTACCGGAGCGTGCTCCCAAAGGAAAGGACCACGTTTTTCGGCATGGCACTCAAAACAGGTTTGATTAACATTAAAGGCTTTAAGATCACTCTCGCCCATTGACCCATGCGGGTTATGACAATCAGTACAGACCATTGAGCCATTATTAATTGGATGATGGCTACGTTTATGGGTATCTGCATTTACTTTGATATGACAGTTCGCACACACTTCAGCTTGTGTGTTTTTTACCATAATAGGATCTTTGGCAGCATGCACCTGATGACAGCTGACACAAGCAACGTCTTGATCTGCATGAGCAGAGGTATGCCATGCACTTCGAGCATTGTCATTATGACAAGCAGTACACACAGAGTTTTGCATATCAGCAGTCAAAACTGAGTCTGTACCAAAATCTATCATTGGTTCATTTTTGCCCCTATGCTTACCTTGAGGTCCATGACATGCCTCACATTGCAAACCCGCCATTGGGCTATTGCTTGACATCGCTTGACCGTGAACGCCATCAAAGATGGCCATGACTTTTTCAGAGCGCTTATGGCACATCAAGCAACCATCAGCCCCCTTTTTCGAATAAGCCCCACTTTCAAATTTATCCATCAAAATATCGATTGGCTCAGCATTAATGCTACTGGCAATAAAGCCAGATAGCATAATTAGCAATGCACTCATACGTTTCAATTTTTTCATATCATCTGCCATAATTTATATTAGATTTTTAGTTTTGCTACTCAATATGTTCAATTTACATATCGATTAGAAACAGAGACTAACCACAAAAAATAGAAATTTCTCTGGGGTTTTTAACAGTAAACTTAAAACTGTTAGCTATAACCGAAGATATTTTGGCAGGCTGATAACAAGGTGGGCATAAGAGGGCTTCCCCCTCTGGATCACATACTGCAGATAAAAGTGAAACTAAGGTAAAAAACAGTTTAATTGATGTGAAATTACCTTAGCGTGTATAGATAATCTACTGGCAAATAGGTGTATTGAACCTCCCAATGGATTGCAGCGCTAAGATGGAGGTAATTACATTTCCTTTATAGGTAGCTACTATTATTAGTAGCTACCTCGTTATCATTGAATCAATCCCAGCGGAAACTGCGACTAGCTAGCGCTAAACATATCAAAATCGTTGCCACAAGATATAGCAGATGATTGCCAATATCGAATAATCCAGCGCCGTCGATAATAACCGCCCTATTAGCATCATTCATGTGAGTTAACGGTAAGCAATCAGCCAAAAAACGAACCCAGGGTTTACTGCCTTCTAAAGAAAACCAAATCCCCGATAAAAACATCATTGGCCATGAGAGAATATTAAGCAGTCCATTACACAACTCGTCTGAGCGGGTACGACTTGCCACCAGCAAACCGATACTGATCATGGCTGCGCTACCGAGTAATGTATTGAGCACCAAAAGCAGTACATTACCTTGAGAGCGAATATCGAACATCAGCGCGATAACCAAAAAGACTAAGATAGCAGAAACCACTGTCGCTCCAAGTCTTGAAATGAGTTGGGATGCCAAAAACTGCCACGCCGCTAACGGGGTTACTTGCAACCGCTTTAACACCCCGGTTCTGCGATACCGCACCACCACATAACCCACGCCATAAAGCGCAGAAAACATCATGTTCATTCCGATAATACCTGGCAGTAGCCACTCAACATGACGCACGGCATTGCCAACAATTGTTTGCTTTTCTAACTCAGGGGATTTGCTAAAAATAACCTGCTCTAATATATAACCTTTAGCACTGTCTGGGTTGACCCAATAACTATCGCCACTGATCAAACCATCAATTAAATGTCGAGAGACTTTATGCTTTGCTTGCTCTAAGTCATTGTAATAAATAACATCCACATGTTTTAACTCCGACAATGCCTCAAGCTGCGGACTATCACCATAGGCACCAAGCTGATAAAGCGTCGGGTTATCATCATCGAACACCAGTACGAGAACCAGAATAATGATAATTGGAAATAGTAGTGACCAGCCTAGCGCAGACTTGTCACGCACAAACTCAAGGTTTCGGGCGTTGATCAGTGCAAATAATGCATTCATATACGAAGCTCATTACCAGTTAACTTTAGAAAAAGGTCTTCAAGGTGCGGCTTACGCACAGACATGCCGTTAGTAGAGTGACCTGAAGCGAGTGCTGGCAGTAGATCATTAAAGCTATGACACTCTACCCTTGTTTGACCAGAACAATGACTAACTCTTACTGGTAAACCGTCAAAATCCTGAGCGCAATAAACGCCATCGAGTTCAACAATTTGCGGAAAAAAATTATCTTTAAGTAGCGCTTCAGGTGAACCTTCTGCGATAAACTGTCCTTTATCCATGATGGCAATTTGATCGCAAAGCTGCTCTGCTTCATCCATATAATGTGTAGTGAGAATAACTGTTTTCCCTTGTTTTATTATCTCCCTAACCAACTGCCAAAAATGTAACCTAGCCTGGGGGTCTAGCCCGGTGGTGGGCTCATCTAAAAAAAGCAAAGCGGGATCATTAACTAAACTCAACGCCAGCAATAGCCGCTGCTTTTGTCCCCCAGAAAGCGTAAAATGAAGCTGATTAGCAACTTCCTGTAGTTGACATAACTCGATCAAATGGGAAATAGGTGCATGGCTTTGGTAAAAACTTGCGAAAAGTTTCAAGCAATCTTTAACAGTTAAATAATCCGGTAGCGTAGTCGACTGAAATTGAATTCCAATTTCTTGTTTGAAATTCTTTTTGATTGGCAAGCCTCGATAGCGTATGTCACCCTGAGTTGGCTTCAAGACACCTTCAAGGATTTCAAGCGTTGTTGACTTACCGGCGCCATTAGGACCCAGTAAACCAAAACACTGACCAGCCTCAATATCTAAGTTAATGTTATTAACCGCAGTGAAATCACCGTATCGATGAGTTAAGCCGCGAACACTTAATAATACTGACAATACAACCTCAAGAAAAATTATTAGACATATATTATCTGTAGTGCAATGGAAAAAAACACTGGGGGTTTTAACAGTCTTTGATTTAGCAAATCATAATTGTGTACTTGCACACAAAGCTGTTTTAACGTGCTTGTTTTTAGCGAAAATCACCCCATCATGCCTGAACATCATTGATATTGAGATTTAACATGCGCGCGATAAAAATACTATTTGGGCTAGTCCTTTTTTTAGCTATACTGCCAGTTTTTAGCCAAGAGGAACAATCCCTCAGAATTGTGTCTTTGGCCCCCAATTGGAGCCATACTGTTGCTGAAATTGGGGCAATTGATAACCTAGTAGGTGTGACTCGTTACGCTCGATTTCCTGCCGAAGTCCCCTTAAGAGTTGAACAAAGTCGTATCGACATTGTTGGTGGATTTACTGATATCACTATCGACAATATCACTCGCTTGAATCCAGATCTCGTGCTCACAGCTACTGGACTGCAACTGACGTTAAAAGCACAGCTAAAAGCACTGGGAATACCCGTTATTCATATGGAGGAATCCAGCTTAGAAGAGGTATACACCAAAATAATTTTGCTTGGGGAGACAATAAATAATCAAAAACAAGCCATTACCTTGGTCGAATCAATTCAGGGTCAGCTACGAAAGATCGCATCCCAATACAGTAACCATCCATCTCCAAAGGTCTATTACGAAATTAACTATTTATATAAATGCGTGCCCGGAAAGCATTCATACATGACTGAACTAATTGAATTGGTTGGAGCTAAAGCCATTTTGTCAGATCGTGATGGTATCGCGCCCATGGTGACCTGGCCAGAAGTTGTGCAAGAAAACCCCGATGTTATTTTGCTGCCGATGTGGCCGGATGCTACAGGTCCAATCTTCGAAGGACCACAAGCGGGTAGCGGCACCACCACCATCAGTGAGGTCAAGTCCCGTGAAGAGGCTGATCGCGTGAACGCAGTAAATAAAGACGCTGTCAGATTTATTGACTCGGCAGTGACCAAACAGGCTGGGCCGAATATCCCCCAAGCTGCAAGGCTACTCGCGGAAGCTATTTATGGTAATTAAAACACAAATTTTAATGACCGCTAAATGAATAGTGAGGCCTTGTTAAAAGCGCAATAGCCAATTACAAAAAAACGATAAATAAACCAAACAGCAATTTAATCTTTAGTGCAATAAGTTATCAAATATTTGCAACAAAGCGAAAATGTAGCTAATAGCTTTGGTCATTAGCGTGCGTTAAGTACGCTGATTAAGCAACTCATTTATAAACATTAAATTATTAAGGTATCCACCTTAAATAGCTACAACTAAGGTGGTTTAGTTAATCAAATGTAAGACACTGTGCGACCTTTAATGAATTCATGCAAAGATGACTTTTCTAAGCCTGCTTTGGAAAATAAAACGGTACTTGAATGCTGAGGCATTCATCACACACGGCGTACAACCAAAGCAATCAATACGATTCAAATCACAGTAAAGGGATAACCCAATACCTCCTTAAAATGTATTAGTTTTAACTTGAGTTGCATTAAATTGAACACC
>NZ_JBFRKH010000077.1:0-49603 GCF_041469265.1 Shewanella sp. 10N.286.51.B2 | reverse complement strand
ATTTCTTGACCACTACAATGCAATGGATAACGCTAATGAGTTGAATTAATAGAGGGTACGCTGATTGCTATCTTTTAGTCTTTATCATCTGATATTTGAAGACTCGCTCATTTACTAGCTAAAATATCTATCCCAAAATAATCAAGCCACGAAGTTGTGAATAACAGTTCGTGGCTTGATGTTGTTTAGCTTATATCATCAATAATACTTGTTGTTGCTTTGCTTTAAATGGCTATTATTCCATGTAATAGTAAATGCGGTTTGACTGCAAACCACTGGCAACACACTTACCATCTCCTTCTGGGCAGCCATCATCCCCATCGACCTTTTCCATGTCGTTCCCCGTGTCTCCTATGCCAATTAGGTACATGGTATCGCTGTTAACCGGTACTATGATGCCAGGAGTGTCTGGTATGCCTTCTCCTAACTCATAAGAAAGTTGTGAGTACGAACGAATACCTTTATGTAGGTCAAAGCCATATAACTTACCTTGACCTGAAAAGCTACATTGATCGAGGCTTTCAGTCGTTGTGGGAATGTAAGAGGTAAAAAACACTCGACCATTGACAATTAAGCCTGCGGATAAGCTTTTCTCGCCTCCACCGGTAAAGCTATAAAACCAGCCGCGTTTAGTAGCGAAAGTAATATTGTCACTTTGATCCGCAGGCGCTGCACCTGTTACATCATATAAGTCATCTAACAGTAAAGCATCAGGTATTGATTCTCCCGCAAAAGAGCGGGTCACAACATTTCTATCTTGCAATACAAAAAACTTATCAGAACGGGTTTTATCTAAAGGGTTAGCTCTGTGTCCACTCCCAACGGCAACCGCATCATAGGGGATATTTTGATAGCTTAATGTCAATTCACCATTAATGTCAGTTTGATGAGTGGCCGAAATGATGGTTTGAGCGACAATGGGCTCAGCAAAGAAACGTCGGTCATTGACTAGCGAGTCTCCCGCTAATTCTGCAAACTTAAATGCTGTCCATGGGTTTTCACTATCGTTAGGGTCTGTTGAAGGTAAATCCATGCGCCAGATATTGGCACCAGTATCGGTGGCATAAATGCGGTCGGTAATACCATCACTGTCGCTGTCTAACACGGCCACTTTATTGGGAATACTATCGAGGATATTGGGCATTTTTGTCATTTTGTCACCATTGCTGGGGCCAAAACTGTGGATTACATCGCCAGTTTTCGCTGACATGATAAATACCCCGCGGCCAATAGTGTCGTCACTACCAAGACCAGATACATCTTTTGTTGATGGATTATAACCCGCGCCGATGATGATCACAGGGCTCTCGCTTTGGTCGCTGCCTTCTTTAAAACCTGGAATATAGGTGACCACAGGTTCAGACCAAGACTGGCCCAAGTTATCAAAATCAGTGCTATTGGCATTTTTATGCCACAACATTTTAGGGCTATTCGGATTAGTGACATCCATAGCATAATAAGAGGTGCCGCCACGGCGCATGCCAAAAAATAACCATGCTGTTTCAATTGCGCCGCTGGCATTACGTTTTGTATACGCTACAGGCGAGCTATCTAGGCCATAAATAGAGTGCGTGCCCGTAGGCAAGTTAACCGCAAGCTCGCGTAAATTAGGTAATAATTCATAGGGCATAAAGGCCCAAGTTTCACTAATAGAATCACCAGCGTCGCTAAACATATGCATAAAGCCATGGTTGGTACCCATAAACAGTTTTACATTCGGCGAAGCTGCCGTTCCATAATTTATTGCCAGTGGTTTTGAATGCAGCGAATCACCTAAAACATCTTGGCGAATATCAGTGATTGACTCGTCATCATCTTCGTCAAATACATCTTGGCCCTTGGCCCAGTTAAACATTTTATCAAGCTCATCCTCTGTTACCCCCATATGAGTAGCTAAGTCACCAGCATCGCCAGCATGACTTTGGGCATTTGCTTTGTTAAATTCAGTGAGTTCACCGGATAAGCTAAAATTACCGTATAGGGTTCTGTCTGTATTGGATTGTAAATGCTGTGCAGCGCCACCATCAGTGACATTACTACCATCACCGTTTCCGGTAAATGATGTACAGTTTTGGGTCCAAATAGTGCACGCAGAATCTTTAATTAATCCGCCGTCTGATAATGCTGGACTGTTATTAGCATCTAAAACATCACCGTTACTATTGAAGGTGAGCTTCTTAATATTACCAGCCCATCGAGGGCCTTTGTTGGGTAAAAACATCGAGTAATAAGCTGAGTTACCACTATCCACTCGCGCAGATGATACTGAAGGAGAACTGAAGGTTGCTGGCACACTAACCACTTCAGCAAATACCTGCTGTAACGATTTTTGTAATGCTTCAGCACTGAGCGCTGAGAAATATTTACCACCACCTAGGTCAGCTGTATCCTCTAAAATATCTTCAGCATCTGCTGCGCCCTCACTAAATCCAATCGTGTAAGTGCGCACATTTTGAGTACCGCTGACACTGGCATTTATATCATTATTGTACATATAACCTGCAAGCCTTGGCATGGCATTGTCTTTATCAATAAGATCTAAAATTGGGTCGCCATTATTATCCACTAGAGGCTCATTTGTATCAGGGTCGATTCTTTGTGGTTGACCAACTAAGCTGGCAATTAAGTCATTGGTATAGTTATCTCGAGTTGGTTCCCCATCGGTAATATAAACAATAGCTGCACTTGATGAGCAGGTTTTACCTTCAAATGGTGAATCATAGTTACCATTTTTGATGATCGTTGCATCATGCACTGGGTTGATATCGCCGGTGTCGTATTCATGGTCCGGGTTAGTTGAGTTAATTGTATTGTCGCCGTTTAATACTGCGCCGCCACTGAAGTACCGGTAAGCTTCATACAAGGTGTCACATAAGGGGGTGCGATTAAGATATACGCCTTTTAAACTTTTAACTTTAGAGAGTAGGCTCTTTTTGTTGGCATCATTAAATTCTTTAATTCCTTGAATAATACGGCCCGCTTTATTGTTGCTTTTGTCATCTTTATTAAAAATGGCCAAGCCAAAATCGACGCCTGGTGTACTGATAATTGCGTCTTGAATGACTTGTTTCGCCACATCCATACGCAAAAGTGTATTGTCAATCACAGAGGTTGAATGGTACCAAGTAATATAATGTTCAGTGTAAACAGTGAATGATTTACCTAAACCGAAATCCGTTTGTTTTGCACTTTCGATGGCCGTATCGATATCTAATGAGGAGTTGCTAACGGGAGTGAGGTAGGCACTGTCAGAGTCATCAACAGGGAACCCATCAGGGTAATTAGCATTACCATTGGATTTAGATTTACCATTTTCTTGATTTTTTTCACGGATATCAGCAAAACAATCAACGGTATCTAGCTCATTTCCGCTATCAGGATTAGTTGGCAGCTCTTGCCATTCTCTATCATCGACATTGTAGTGGCGTAGGTAGCCAGTAAACTTACCGTAATCCTCTAAATAGTCACTCGATAGCTCACAACCATTAAATTTATGTTTAAAAAATTGCTTACTGCCTATGGTTGGAACGGTTTCGATGTCATCGCTATAATATAGCTTGGTTGAATTTGCTAGACTTGCACCTCCAATATCGTAACTCTCTCGAGATGGAAAGTATTGTGGATTCGATGTACTACCAACATATTCCATACTTCCTGAGGTATCAAAAATAATCAGAACTTGCGGCACATCGTTAGTGCGAACACTGGCTTCTGTTACATAAATTTCAGTATCATCAGCGAAACTAATTGATGCAATACCGCACAGTATAAATATTAGGCTAAAAATTATTTTTTTAAGTAACATTGAACTCTAGCTCTCCGGCTTATCAAAATATAACTAAACATCCGCTGTAATGGTTGTGGTGCAAATGTTGCAATTGCTGCTGGTATTTTAAGGAGTAGGCTAAAGTGTCGCGTGGGAAAGGTCAATATCAATTTATGATTGTTATTACAGCAGTTTAGGTTTTATAGAGTAAAAGCATCATTTCTGTTTTCGTTAATGTGCGCGAAGCCTGATGATTACTGGCTTAATGAATATATTCAAACATTTATACCTAAAAGATATGTTTAGCCATATTTTTAAACTAACAAGCCCTGACGAGTCACTTAGGGGAGCAACTAATGGAATGCTATGGGTCTAAAACTTGGCTATTACGCTGTTAAATTTGCACACTTTTCCAGAAGGAAAATTCCTTGTGGAAAACGGGGTCAGGTCTTGCCTTTTGCCCTACCAGAACCTAAATAAAATATCTCCAATGCTAAGAAAACTAAACTCAGAATTGTCCAGATATGAGTTTGCAAGAGATAGGCTTTTAGTTGTAATAAAATGACAACTCATGACCATCGTGACTAAGGGGTTCCAAGATTTGTCAGTTTATGGTTATATTTTTTAGCTAAGTTATTGAAAGCCAGAAGCGGCTTATGTCAGCTTATACTTGCAGCGACATTTTAGTTAGTAGTCGATACCAACACAGCTATTTTATCAAATCCCATACTTAGATTAAGTATGGGGTTTACGATTGAAATTATCGCTTCTCATATAGTTGCTGAGCCATTTTTCTTTCATTATAACCTCTGATAATGGTGCCATTAATATCCAGTAATGGAATGCTATCCCCACCTAGATTTTCATAACGACGCCGACCTTCAGCTGACTTTTCAATATCAAATTCAGTATAGGCAATATTATTTTTATCAAAGAATACTCGCGCTTTTTCACAATATCCACACCAGTCAGTGGCATATAACACCACCTCGTTAGTTTGGTCGTACTTCTTAGGAAATAATGGCCAATTTTGATAGATGGCGAATAGAACGCATAAAATAAAAATTTTCTTCACATTATCTTCCTTGATAACTAAAAATGCATCTCACTCTCATACTTTACATAGCATGGTCATCGATTTTAAGTTGTAAAAGCCGATAACTCTTCGAGAGTAATATTTAAAATAGAGGTTGAAAAATAAGCTGAGGATATTAGCATTAATTTTACAGACTTTAAAATTTGCTTTTATACAGTGTGTTACTCATTAACTGAATAGATGATATATGGCATGCTTTTGCTGTACGCGGGGTTTTGTCGCACTTGAATATTAAAAATATCTCAATATAGGCAGTTAAAAACGCTATAATGTGCACAGCAGTTCAAAACCCGCTTCATTCCCTTTAAATACTATCCTTTATTAGAGTCTCACATGATTGAAAAGCAACAGAATAACCCACTTCACGGCCTGAGTTTAGACATCATGATGACTGAGCTGGTTGATTTTTATGATTGGAAAGTACTTTATGCGGCACTGAGGTTGGAGTGCTTTAACCTTAATCCAAGTATGGAAGCGAGTATCAAGTTTCTTAAAAAAACCGAATGGGCTAGAGAGCGAGTTGAGTCTTTCTATCTTTATCGTTTTAAGCAAATGCCAAAAGGTACTGCTGAACAGTTTGAACTAAAGCCAAGAGCTCGCGGGTTTGCTGATGGTATCGTGCCACGTAAGCCACAAGAGTTAACGGTTGAGTTGTTAGATGAACAGCGCGCTAAAGCGACTGAGAATTACGAAGCGATGAAGGCTAAAAATCAGCGTCCTCGTTATGGTAGCGATAAGCCAAGACAACAAGATGCTTATGCGCAAAATCGTAGCTCAGATAAGTCGGGCGCCAAAAGACCTGCGCCATCACAAGACCCAACTAACCCTTGGGGTAAGTAACTCTCTGAGTTAATGGGTTTGAGATAAAACCCATCATTGATAATAAATGCCGCTATTATTGCAACGATAGCGGCATTTTTTATTGCTCAAACTCTGTTAAAATGCACTCGGCAAGTCAATTGGCTGCATACAAGGTGTTTATTAACTCCCCATTCCCATCATTAATTAGAGTTGTTATGAAACGGATTTTATTCCTAGTATTTATGGCGTTTTCTAACGCAAGCGTCGCAGTAGAACCTTTATTTGAAACGCCAGAAGATATGCAGCCGACATGGGTTGATGATATTTTGTCAGTCTTTGGCGCCGATGGTGAGTTTGATGACACTAAAGCCATCGATATGAGCTATTTACCCACCGCTTATTACACCCCCGAGAAAAAGTTTGGCTTAGGTTTGTTAATGGTGGGGTTATATAAAACTGATGGCGCAGCGGCAGAGGAGCAGCCGTCATCGTTAGTACTGAACTCATTTGTATCGATGAATAATTCTTACGGCGTTGAAGTGGAAAACATGACGTTTTTCAATCAAGGAAAGCAACGTTTATTGCTGCAATTAGAATTGCATAACGAAGCGGCGGTTTATTATGGCCAAGGTATCGAGCAAGGTAATATCGATGCAAATCACCATGAGTTTGAAGAGCAGCTTTATAGTTTTAAGCCACGGTGGATGACCGAAGTTGCCAGCAACTATTTTATTGGTGTTGGCGCAGATTTTATTTATGCCAGTGCTGAAAACTTAGCCTTAGTTGAGCCTGAAATGGCCGTAGATGCGACTGAAACATTGCCGAATAATTTTAGTTCAGGCGTGGTCGTCACCAGTATTTACGACTCGCGGGATTACCGTTTAAATGCCACTAAAGGTTGGTTGTTTCAAGTGGATGCCGGCCTGTATCAAAACGATCAATCATCGTCATTTTCAACTTACAATGTCGAGTTAGCCAATTACATTGATTTAAGCTCTATGTCTGCGCCAGGATTAATCGCTTGGCAACTGCAAGGGCACTTTACTGATGGCGATGTACCTTGGAATTTACTGCCAGATCTAGGTGGCTCTAACGCCATGCGCGGTTATATCAAAGGGCGTTACCGTGACGAGCAAATGATGATGGGCCAAGTTGAGTATCGATTACCGATTTTTCAGCGTTATGGCATGGTTTTTTGGGGTGCGGTGGGCAGCGTTGCGCCTAAAGTGAGCCAATTATCTGATGAGTTAATGACATCCTATGGCACCGGTTTTCGCTTCAATATAAAAGACAATATTAATCTGCGTTTTGATGTCGGTGTGGGTGAAAATGAAACTAACTTCTATCTTAATGTGAATGAAGTTTTTTAATTTACTGTTTGACGTATCAATAACAGGCGAGCATGAATAACACAATTTCTGAATTGCATATAAGCACCACAAGATGGCGAACTTTGGCTAACTCATTGGCCATGTCATTGGCGCTGTCATCTAAGTCAGTGGCTATGTCATTGGTGATGCTCGCCATACTGTATGCGGCAGCTGCTAGTGATGCATTGGCCAATGAAGCCATCGTCAAAGATGCCCTTGCTAGTGAATCTCTTGCTAATGAAACAGACCAGCAATGCAGCCGTAATGCTCATTACAGCATTTATCTTAATGGGATACACACTGGCGAAATGACCAGAACTGAGCATTGGCAAGGCAAATCAGCGGTAGTAACGTCAAACAGTGAAGCCAGTATTTTAGGCATTGGCACCCAATATCAGCAGCGGGCAGAACTGTCTTGGTCTGATGCAACTAATGAATGGTTAACGGATGAGTTTCATCAACAAGTGTCAGGATTTCGCTCACGGGATATGCAAGTCACTTTTGATGACGCAGGGCGACAGTCGCGGGTCGATATTGATGGCGATGTGGATACCTATGTGTCAAAAGAACTCCCTTTGCGTGATGTGGATACCTTGGCGATTCAAATTCGGGAGCATTTATTACAAGGTCGGCAGCAATTCGCCTTAGTAAGGCAAGCCTCTGATGGCATCGAGCCCTACCAGTTTTATGTGCAGCAAAAGCAAACGGTTACACTTGCACCTTGGGGGGAGTTAACCTTGATCCCCGTGGAGCAAACTGGCGATGAAGATGTCACCTACTATTTTGCTGCAGATATGGATTATCAACTGATTAAAGCGCGCTATCACGGCATTATCCTCAAAGGGTTAATTGAACTCGACAGCTACTCTTCATCGTGCGAACCAAGCTCTGTTAAATAACGCCAATTTACAGCATTAAAATCGTTATTTTTGACTATTTTTATGGCAAAAAATAATTTGTGATGGCTGTTATCGGCCTCACAAAACGATTCTCGCAAACTCAGATAATTCATCTCAAGCATTAGCCAATGCTAAGTAAACCCAGACTCTATTCATCGTTAACTCTTGCTGTTATGCCTAGTGCATTTTTTAAGTGCTTATCGGGTTTAAGTTACTTGTGTATCAGTTCTGTCAGTCTATTTGTATCAATTTGTAGGTGGTTGTGAGTTTTGTTGCGAAGCCATTCCATATTACGCCTAAGTCGATATACTACAAAAGTGCTATTTAGCTAACGAAAAATGGATTGTTTGTAGATGAGAAGATTTATCCCATGGCTGTGCAGTATGCTTTTTTTAGCAAGCTTGAGTGCTGTTGCCAATGATGCTTTCCTCAAATTAGAACAATCAATTAAAGGGCTTTCTGCTGCAGAATCGATTGCGTTATTAGACCAATTTGATCTTACAGGCAGCAACTTTGATGCTGAATCTCAAGCAAAGTATTATTTTGTTTATGGCCAGCAGTACGAAAAAACTCGCCAGTTGGAATTAGCTATAGCCAGTTATGATAAAGGTATCGCGCTGGTTAGCTCTTTGGCGGTGACTGATATCTTAATTGATAGCTACTTAGAGCGCTCCTTTGCTAAATATCTCCAAACTAACGATCCTGCGGTTTACTGTGAAGATAGAACACTCGCGCTCCATTATGCTCGTCAGCATAACAACTCAGAATTACTCGCTAAGACATTAACTCAAAATGCTTTTTGTTATACAGAGCCTACTACGGTTCAACAGGGCATTGATTTATTAAGCGAAGCGCTGACAGTCGTTGATAAAAGTAGTGCGCTAAACTTAAACCGTAAAGCTTTGATTTATAATGCGACAGGTAATCTTTATCGGCGTGTGGGATTACATCAACAAGGGTATGAAAACTTTGAAAAAGCCTACCTGACTTGGCAGCGTATTAATGACAAAGAAGACATGTTCAATATGCAACACAATATGCTTAGCGAGGCATTAAAGCTAGGGGATTGGGATAAAGCTCAGAAAAGCCTGACGGTGCAGTTCACTTTGGCCAATGAAGCTAAAGATTACAAAGATTTATTATTTTTCGCGCATCTAAATAGCGGCCGCGTGGCGCTAAGAATGAATGATTTTCCCCTTGCTATTGAGCATTTAGAAAAAGCGGTTGCATTACACCACACTTCCAAAGAAAGTTATTTTAAAACCAGCAATTACTTATATCTGGCGTTAGCTTATTTAAGAATTGGTGATGCAGTAAAAGCGGCTGAAATGGCGCGCGCATTCAAACAAGATAAACACTTTAGTCAAAACCAGCAAAGCATGATTTTACAGGCCGATGCCATAATTGCGATGGATGAGGCTAAGCCCATTGAGGCCGTTAATACGCTGCTTGATGTCATTGATTTAGAAAGGGAGGCGCACCAAAGCGTCATTAGCAACCAAGTTATCATTTCTGCGCTTGGTCATAATGACCAATTGGTCAATTTTGAAAATCAATTACTGGCGAATAGGCTTGCTATTAATGAATTAAACTTGGTAGCAGTTGAAGATAAAGAGCGTATTTATCAGCTTAATCTGATGCTACTTTTTGTTTCTGCTGTGGTGTTATTAACCTTGATTATTTTCCTATTGCTCTCGCGGCGATCGTTAAAATTTCGTGCAGAAATCGACTTTCTTACCGGGCTTTATAATCGTGGCCAAACCTTTACCCAAGGTCAGAGCCTCGTTGAAAAAGCGGCAAAAAAACAGCAACCTTTGGCAGTGATCCTGTTTGATATTGATAACTTCAAAACCATTAATGACACTTATGGGCATCATGTGGGCGATCTTGCGCTAAAATCGCTGTCAAAAAGAGCAAAAGCCTTATTAAAAAACAGTGACTTGATAGGTAGGATCGGCGGTGAAGAGTTTTTGATAGTGTTACCCAATACTAATATGGATCAAGCCTTTGCGATATCAGAGCGTTTGCGTCACGGCATAGCATCTCGAGCGTTTCACTTTGACGATATTAGTCTTGATTTAACGGTGAGCATGGGAGTGGTAAATAATATTGATAGCACTAAGTCATTATTTGATTTAGCAAAAATAGCAGATGAAGCACTATACCGAGCTAAATATGCAGGTAAAAATAAAGTGCACCTTGCTGCTGAGTGCGCATAACCCTTACCAAAAACAGCTTGGCTAATGCAGTCCTATTAGCAAGTGTAATTAGCTAACCTTTAACGCTCTCTTTGCACCGTAATGGTGCAAAGTTTGTTTCAAAATCCTGCATTTATGATCCATTTCTGTGTTTTTTTTAATGTGTTCTTTCCCTTCGGATAAATTATTTAATCAATAAATTCAGTGTCTAATGTTTAGTTTCTAACCATTTTAGTGCAAAGCGCCAAAAGCTGGCATGTAACCTGAAACATTTTTAGGCAGTTGAATAATTGTTTAGGTAATGGAAGGGAATAAATATGACCACAAGACCGCTAATATTTACAGACATGGACGGTACTTTACTTGATCACTTTGATTACAGTTTCTCCAGCGCAATAGCGGTAATTGAAGGATTAAATGAAAAGCAAATTCCTATTATCCCTAATACCAGTAAAACGTTTGCCGAAATGGAAAAGTTTCAGCAAACCATTGGTTTTAACTCACCGTTTATTTCAGAAAATGGCGCAGTGATCTACATTCCCATTGGTTACTTTGACACTCAGCCTCAAGACACCTTTACCCAAGGGTATTATTGGGTAAAAGAATTTTGTGAGCCAAGAAGCCATTGGTTAACCTTACTGGAAACCGAGGCCAAAGCATTTGCAGAAGATTACCTTGGTTTTTCATCTCTGACAGCCGAAGAGCTTTGTGAGCTAACGGATTTAACCCCAGAAAAAGCCACACTGGCCTTGGTAAGGCATTACTCTGAGCCGTTATTGTGGACCGGTGATGACACTCGAAAGCAAGCCTTTATGGCCCATATGAATAGCCTAGGCGCGAATATGCTCCAAGGCGGGCGTTTCTTACATGTTGGCGGCCATACAGATAAAGGCCGCGCCATGGACTGGTTAGCCCAGCAATATGCCAATGCTTATCAAACCAGCGTGCAAACCATTGCCCTCGGTGACAGTGGTAACGACAGCGCCATGCTAGAGGCGGCTGATATTGCCATTCAAATTAAATCTCCCACTCATACTTTTCCAAAAATCGATACCACATCAACACCGATTCAAAGTAGCCAATACGGCCCTAAAGGCTGGGCAGAATGCCTAGAAGCTTTGTTTTTAAACCCAAATTCTTCAACATCATTGAAGCTTGAGGAGGCATAACATGGCTGATTTTTACCAAAATGGCATAGTGACTACCCTACATAATCTGACCCAGCGTACCCATGAAGAGATGGAGCAGGACTTACTTAAATTTGCTAAAACGCGGCCGTTAGGGCTGATTTTACCTTCGCTGTATTCAGAGCTAGAGGGTGAAGCCTTACCTGCAATTATTAGTAAATTAAAAGACGTGCCTTACTTAAATGAAATTGTGATTGGGCTTGATAGGGCCGATAAAGAGCAATATAAACAGGCGCTGGGTTTTTTTAATCAGCTGCCACAACACCATAGAGTACTTTGGAATGACGGCCCCAGACTGCAAGCCCTTGATGCTAAATTAAGTGAGTTGGGCCTTGCGCCGAAAGAGCTCGGTAAAGGCCGTAACGTTTGGTACTGCATGGGTTATATTTTGGCGTCCGGCAAAACGGAATCAGTGGCACTGCATGATTGCGATATTGTCACCTATGAAAAATCCCTGCTGGCAAGATTGTTATATCCGGTGGCCAATCCACAGTTTAATTACGAGTTCAGTAAAGGTTTTTATGCCCGCATGTCCAACGGCAAAATTAATGGCCGCGTGTCTCGACTATTGGTCACGCCATTGATTAAAGCCTTACAAAGAGTGGTGGGTCATAATGATTATTTAGAATATATGGACAGCTTTCGTTATCCATTAGCCGGTGAGTTTTCATTTAGACGTGATGTGTTAAACGATTTACGTATTCCCAGTGATTGGGGCTTAGAGATTGGGGTGCTGAGTGAGATGCATCGTAACTATGCTCATAACCGTATTTGTCAGGTGGACATTGCGGATAATTACGATCACAAACATCAGGATTTATCCCTAGATAATGCGGAAGCGGGCTTATCAAAAATGTCGATTGATATCACCAAGGCGTTTTATCGTAAATTGGCTACCCAAGGGGAAACCTTTAGTACCGAAGCCTTTAGAACCCTAAAAGCGACCTATTATCGTATCGCCCTCGATTATGTGGAAACTTACCATAATGATGCGCTTATGAATGGGCTCACCACCGATATCCATACTGAAGAAAAAGCCGTAGAAATGTTTGCCCAAAATATTGTGACCGCTGGGCAGCGTTTTCTTGATAACCCAATGGAAACCCCTTTTATGCCAACATGGAGCCGGGTGATCAGCGCTATGCCTGATGTGCTTGAGCAGCTCAAAGAAGCGGTAGAGGCTGATAATGCAGAGTTTATGTAATTATGAGTGAGATTTTAGGATACCCGCGAGCAGGGCAAGCTCGCAGGTTTGAAGAGGTCAAAATGGCAGACATTAATGCACTTAAGCAAAAGCTAATTCAGCAGTTAGGTTGTATTTATCAAGATATCACACTAGATGTGTCAGTGGATGATCTTGCTGAGCAATTGATTAACACCATGAATATTAGTGTCGATTGTGATGAGCCACATCCCTATGCCAATCATTGGTCGCAGCACGATGTCATCATGATCACCTATGGTGATAGCATTATTCAAGAGGGGCAAAAGCCGTTATCCATTCTTGCAGAATTTATGGATAACTATCTTGAGTGCATCAATGGGGTGCATATCTTGCCATTCTTTCCTTATAGTTCGGATGATGGCTTTGCTGTAATTGATTACTCAAGTGTCAATGATGCCTTAGGTGATTGGTCGGATATTGAGTTAATTGCCAACAAACGCAGATTAATGTCTGATTTAGTGATTAATCACTGCTCTAGCCGTAGCGCGTGGTTTCAAAACTTCATTAAAGGTGAGGGCCTAGGTCATGATTACTTTTTTACCGCTAAGCCTGAGGATGATTTATCTGCGGTAGTGCGGCCACGGACATCTGATTTACTAAGGCCCACAGATACCGCTAAAGGTCTGCAGCATGTGTGGTGCACCTTTAGTCATGACCAAGTGGATTTTGACTTTAGAAACCCGCAAGTGCTGCTGGAGTTTGTGAAGATCATCAGACAATACCTTGATGCAGGCGTGAATATTTTCCGTTTAGATGCAGTGGCGTTTTTATGGAAAATCGTCGGCACTAAATCGATTAATCTAGTGCAAACCCATGAAGTGATTAGATTACTACGCACCCTTATTGAGCATGCGCAACATAATGCGGTGGTGATCACCGAAACCAACATACCCAATACCCAAAACCTAACCTATTTTGGTAATGCTAACGAAGCCCATTGTATTTATAACTTTTCATTGCCGCCGTTATTGATTAATACCTTGATCACTGGCAGTTGTTTATACCTTAAACGTTGGCAGATGAGTATGCCGCCCGCGCAGGACGGCACCACTTACTTTAACTTTATTGCCTCCCACGATGGTGTAGGGCTAAGACCTGCTGAAGGCTTATTAGATGAGGATGAAATTAACACCCTAGTGGAAACCATGGTGTCATTTGGCGGCAAAATATCTAGCCGCACCTCTGAAGAGGGGGAGCAAAAGCCCTATGAAATGAACATTGCTTTAATTGACGCCTTACAAGGCACAGTGAAAGGTAAAGATGAGTTTGGTTTAGCTCGCTTTAGCTGCGCCCACGCGATTATGCTGGGGCTTGAGGGCATACCAGGTATTTATATTCATAGCTTGTTAGGCACTGGCAATGATTATGAAAAGCTAGCCAATACCTCCCATAACCGGGCTATTAACCGTCATCGCTGGGACTATGAAGAGCTAAGTCGATTACTAGCCGATGATAATAATCAGCACAGTAAAGTGCTGGCATCATTAACTAAGCTAATTAGTATTCGTACACGGCAGCGAGCATTTAACCCTAATGCGACCCAGTTTACGTTGCATTTAGGTTTACAGTTATTTGGTTTCTGGCGTCAAAGCCGTGATAGACGACAAAGTATTTTTTGTATCAGTAATATTACCGATCAAGTGATGGAGCTGCCGTTGGCTGAACTGAATTTAATTGGCACTGAAACCTGGTTTGATCTCATTGATGGTGAGGTGATTGCAGACATTAACGCAGTGATGTTACTTGAGCCCTATCAAACGGTGTGGATCAGTAACGTGGCTTAGTGTAAAAACCGCTTAAAAGATAAATTGCTTAAAATCAGCAACCTAAAGCAAAGGGCTAACCTTGCTTTAGGGTCACTTTTTATATCGTTATTTTTTAGCTAAAGTGCTGTTATTTCGCTAAAGTATACTGCTTTAAAATACCTTCCAAGCTATTCGAAGAGTCATTTAAATTGGTGGCGAGACTGACCGAGCGCTGGGCACTATCCTTGATGGTTTCTGCTTGGCCTCGAATATCCCTTAGCTGGCCAGCAATATCTCGCGCTGCCGCACTTTGCTCCTCTGATGAGGTTGCTATTTGGCTACTCATATCAAACACATGGCTAATAGAGCCAACCATTTGATCCACATCGTTACCGACAGACTCAATGGCATTACGGCCTTTATCTGCCTGCGCCACAATATCGGTGGTGATGTGCGAAAGAGTATTAGTGTCTTGCTGCAGTCCCTCAATCATGGTTTGAATTTCAACCGTGGCTTGCTGGGTGCGACTGGCTAAGGTGCGCACTTCATCAGCAACCACGGCAAAGCCTCGACCTTGCTCACCGGCGCGAGCCGCTTCAATAGCAGCATTTAGGGCTAACAGGTTGGTTTGTTCTGAAATGCTGTTAATGGTGGTGACCACAGCGCCGATATTAGCGGCGGCGGTAGATAATTCAGCCACTGAGCTTGAGGCTTCTGAAATCCTGCCTGTTAAGGTGCTAATACGGGTAACGGCTTCAGTAATTTGCACCTGGCTGTTATTAGCTTGGGCTGAGTTGAGCTGAGTCTGCTCAGAGGTATTCGAGGCATTGTGGGATACTTCCTCAATGGCTGCGGTCATTTGCGCCATAGCAACTGATACCGTATCTAAAAAATCATGTTGGTACTGGGTTAACTGCTCACTTTGTTGCGCCTGTTGATTAAACTCAACCGCAGCACCAGCTAGTGTTTCAGCATTAACTGCAATGGCTGACACCATTTCACTCATATTATCGGCGCTGCGATCAATTTCACGGGCAATAACACTGAAATCATCGCTACCAAAAAAATTCAGTCGCTGGCTTAAATCACCGTCTGCAAGGCGCTTAATGGCAATATACATATCCCACAGGCCGCCACCAAGGGAGGTCGAGATCCAATAGCAAACCAGATATAAGGGCAATAAGCTCAATAAGGCTATCATCATTATGTTTTTAGTAGCTGATTTTGCTGCCATTTCAATTTGGGTGACATTAATAGTGGTTACAAGTGCTTGATTGCCAACCGCAGCACTGACGGTAATGTTATCGCCGCTACGTTTGGCGGCGCTCATATAACCCACAGACGCATTTATTTGTCGGGCAAAGTCAGCAAGTGCATCGTCTGATAAGTTTTGAGCCTTGGCACTGTTCGCGTAAGCATCAATGGTTGTTTGGGCAAATTGCTGTGATGACTGGCTTATTTGGCTATTGCTATTAAGGTAATTTGTCAGTGCTATAGCTGCGGTAAAAAAGGTGACTAGGGTACAAATAACCCAAAATTTACCATTTAGGCTCAGCTTAATTAGTACGGCATCGACTTTGCGAAAACTAATTTGTTTCATTTGAAATCCTCGGCGTAAGCCTTAGTCTTGGTATGTAACTGATATAAAAGGAATAGCTTTAAAATAAATTGACGCTAATCCCAGTGTTAAATGATTGGCGTTATTTGCCTTATTGTTAAAAGACCGCCGCATACAAACATATCGGCAATTGGCGGTAAAAGTTTAATAATAATCTTGTTTATATCCGAGGCAAAACAGAGGGCAAAATTGGCGAGACAATTAGCTTTAAAGATAAATTAAGCGCTTATATTTAGGGCGTTTATTTTATTATGTTGGGTTAAATTTGCTAGTTTGACTTATTGTCAGTGGCGCTGCTTATATTTTAAACAGAGTTTATTAGCTACTTTGTCGCAAGCTGTCATTAGGCCGCAAAAATAATTATAATTATAAATACAGGTACAGGTGAAAGTACAAATAGTGAAGGATAACTATTCTAAGCCAGGTATGGATATCGATAACATCCTGTCAGACCTTCATTGCTGTTTTCATGCACTTTTTTTAATTTTTTAAATACCATTAAACTCATACACCAATCATGTAGCCAGCTTCACAGTGCTCATTGAATGTGTATAAAGGAATTATCCATGAGCCAAGACACGGAATTAGTCATCAATGAAATTACCCAAGATGCGAAAAATATGGCGCGACTATGTTGGGTTGGCACCTTGTTTTTCGGCTTCATTCCGGCGCTGGTATTGTTGTTTGTGAAACAAGATGATGACTATATCCAAGCACAATCAAAAGAGGCGTTGAATTGGTTTCTCACTGGTGTCGTTGGTTATAGCATTGGGTTTATGCTTTTCTTTAGCTTAATGGGAGTCATGCTTACTTTAGTATTGGCTATCAGTCATTTGGTCTTTTGTACCATAGGCGCTTTAGCCACCTCCAAAGGCGACAGTTTCCGCGTGCCCTTAGCCTGCGATTAATTAAGTAAACTGAAGTCAAATCCCATGGTGACAGTTTTAGGGGCTGAAAAATGTATATAGCAGCCACTAGGGCCTTTATCGCGTGTCAGTAATGGGCTTTTTCAGTAATTTACGTTGCAGCGTTCTTCTGTGCATCCCCAATAGCCTTGCCGTGGCAGAAATGTTGCCATTATTGGCGGTCAGAACCTGTTGAATATGCTCCCACTCTAGTAGCTTGGGCGAAATCGGCTGCTCAGACAATAACGGCTCATTTTGCTCATTGGGGCTAACATTGAGGGCGTTTAATAAGGTTTGGGTATCAACGGGTTTGGCTAAGTAATTGTCGGCACCTAATCTGATGGCTTCAACTGCAGTGGCAATACTGGCGTAGCCCGTTAGTAATACGATTAATGCGTTAGGCAGGTATTGGCGCAGCGGGGTGATTAACGCTAAACCATTCTTATCGGCCAATTTCATGTCTAATAAAATATGACTCGGTGCATGCTGGCGGGCTTTTAATAAGCTTTGCTCCGCACTGTTACATTGCACGCAGTTAAACCCATGACGGCTTAAGCGGCTGGCGAGCACGGCGGCTAAGGCGCTATCATCTTCAATAATGAGTAAGTTATTCATACCTAATAAGCCTATTTTTCTATGGGTAAGGTTACAGTGGCAATCATGCCTTGCTCTGGGTTGGGTTGTAGGGTTAGTTTGCCGCCTAAGCGCTCAAAACTGGCATGGCTTAATAACACTGCAATCCCTAAGCCTTTGGGGCTTTCAATCATTTTATGGCCAAGTTTTTCCAGCAAACTTTCAGACATACCTTCACCAAAATCGTAAATGCCAATGCTTAGCCCAACTTGTTTATCTAAGGTGATTTTTATCGCTACTTTTTGGGTTTGAATATTTTCCTGACTGGCTCTGGCGGCATTTTCAATTAATGCCAATAATGCCGGTAATAGACTCATATCGGTGAGAATTTCTACTCGGTCAGCGTTGTCAGCCAGGGTTAAAGACAGCTGAATTTCAGGCATGAGTAAATTAACTTGCTCTTGCAGGCTACTGGTTAAATTATTCACGGTTTGCGAGTGCATTTTTTCCGATCGAATAGACTCGGTGGCCTGCCTTAAATCTGTTAGGCTTTTCTCGCAGCGATTCAGCGCCTTATTCATTTCAAGCTGTAAGTGACCCGCTTGATTATCTTCGCCAAGCTCTTCTAATAATAGCCTTAAAGTGGCCAGTGGCGTAGCCAATTGGTGAGCCATTTGTGCTGATACTGTGCCCAGCGCCAATAGCTTTTCTTGGCGCATTTGCGCTTCGCGCAAGTAATGTAATTGGGCGTTTTTTTGGCGAATTTTTTTAGCAATAAACGCCACCGTGGTGGTGAGTACTAATGCTGAAATAACAAAGTTAAACCACATGCCTAAGTAGTGGGAACTCATGTCCATACCATGGTGCATGCTGTGATCGGGTTGAGTAAAAATCATCGCACTGTAGGCGGCGGTAGAAATAAGCGCCAAACACCAAGGGGCCCATTGTGGCAACATGACAGCAGCGATGGCGATAGGCAATAAAAGCAATGAAATAAAGGCATTAGCTGAGCCACCAGTACAATACAGCCATATAATCCAAAATAGGGTATCTAGCAATAAGGTGGCAAACAATAATTGGTTTTGGTTAATGGCGTAACGAACGCGAAAGCCAATAGCGACATAGACAGCTTCAACAGCAAGAATAAAGTTGAGTTCCATTGGTGGGGCGGTTAAGCCAAATAACTGAGTCGCAAATAAGATCAAGCCTATTTTTAATAGCCAATAAATGAGCCGTAATGCGGATAGTTGTGCTGTTGGCGTGCCCATTAAAGCCGCTGATTTTGCGACGTTATTATTGTGGATTTTATTATTATTGATTTGATTATTGGTCACGTTGTTATTGTTTACCTTTTTTATTTTTAGTGGGGTAAATAACTTGGTATAAGTGATGATACATTAATTGAATTATGCAGACTTTAACATCACATCTTGTTTATTTTGTGCGGAGGAGCAAAGCAAGCGTTTTAGGCGGTATTCCCTTTTGCATCAATGAAATATATTTATCTTTTTCGCCAGCTTTTTATAGTAAAAAGCCAAACTATGATGCTGTTATCCAATGCCCAGTAGTATTAAATGCCCAGTATCAATTACCCAGTATCAATTACCCAGTATCGATGACCTAGGCTGAAATTATTAACTCATAAAGCGATAATATGGTTTATATCGTTCTGTTTTAAAAGGTTAATTTGACTTGCTAATATCAATCGTGGTTATATTTTAAACCTTGAGTGCCACTGTGATGCTTTAATCAAGCTGTTATTGGGCATTAAGTATCAATATAGATAGTAAAGGACAACTATTTTAAGCCCTGATATGGATATCAATCATATCCTTTCAGATCTGCTGGATAGTGTTTATTACTTTTTCTATTTGCTACGAACTAAATACTAAATACCGCTAAAGTCTTGCACCCAGTTTTAGTGGGTTCATTGGGTGTCTATAAAGGAATGAATAATGAGCGAAAATACCGACGTAGTGATAAATGAAATTTCACAAGATAGTAAAAATATGGCGCTGTTGTGCTGGATTGGTACCATCTTTTTTGGGTTTATCCCCTCGTTGGTGTTGTATCTAGTCAAAGAAGATGATGCATACCTTAGAGAGCAGTCTAAAGAGGCGCTGAACTGGTCAATTACTGCCACCATTGGTTATTTCATTTCGTTCATTCTTACTTTCATTTTAATTGGGGTGTTATTTACCTTGGTATTGGGCGTTTGTCATTTGGTCTTTTGCATTATGGGCGCGATTGCCACATCAAAAGGTGATAACTTTCGCGTGCCATATACTTTGCGATTAATTAAGTAAATCTGCTGTCAGTTATTGAGCCATTAATGGCTCAATAACGTCTATTAACAACGAAAGGATATTGTTGTGGAAAGTAATGTTTTTGACCGTCGCAATACAGACGACACCCTGATCAGTCCCACTTTTTATAATCTTGTTATTGGCTTAACACTCTGCTGGGGCTTTGGCGTTAATTGGTGGATGGTGACAAATATTTCACCGCAAGCAATTGCAGATATTAATTCGTGGGTGTTTTTTATCGGGTATTTTGCGTCATGCTTTTTGGGTGTTTATCTATTTTCCTCATCTGATAAACCCATTGTTAGTTTTGCTGGCTACAACTTTGTGGTGGTGCCATTTGGCTTCATTATTAATTTAGTGGTGAGCCAATATGATGCCGCATTAGTATCAGAAGCCATTCGGATTACAGGGCTAGTGACTATCGGCATGATGTGTCTAGGAACGTTATTTCCGGCGTTTTTTAGCAAAATCGCTGGTGCGCTAACTATTGCTTTATTGTTAGTAATTGTCGTTGAGCTGATTGAAATATACGTGTTTGGTATTCATCACGGCATATTAGATTGGATTGTGGTGCTGATTTTTTGTGGCTACATAGGCTATGACTGGGGCCGTGCCAATCAAATTCCGAAAACAGTAGATAATGCTATTGATAGTGCTGCAGCCCTGTATATGGATATCATTAACTTGTTCCTTAGAATTTTGCGTATTCTGGGTCGTAAGTAAAATCGAGTAAGGCAACACCAACAGAGCCATAAGGCGCTGTTGGTGTCAGTCAGATCATCCAAGGAGAAGCCTGTTGCAACTCGTAAAGCCAAGTGGCTACTACCAGCAAAGCTATATTGATTATATTACCGAGCTAGGGGATGAAGAGCGCTACCCGTTTCCGCTTGATTTTGACCACAGTGATTTTGGCGCAATGCTCGAAAAAATCAGTGACTTTGCCCGCGGGCAGAATTTACCTGCAGGTTATGTGGCCAGTGAAACTTATTGGTTAGTGGAAGGTGATGAGCTCTTAGGTGTCGCCAATTTACGCTTAACTCTCAATGATAATATTCGTTATTGTGGCGGCCATATTGGACTCGGTATTCGACCGCGTTTTCGAGGTAAAGGCTTAGGGGTTGAATTGCTGGCGCAAACTATCGCATTGGCAAAGGGTAAAGGCATCAATGAGCTGCATATTCATTGTTATAAGCACAATCTTGCCTCGGCAAAAATGATCATCGCCAATGGTGGGGTGCTTGATTCTGAAATTGAATTAGATACTCAAAGCAATGAGAAAAATCAGCAAGATAACGCTGCGGCAATAATACAGCGCTATCGAGTATCTTGAATTAGAGTTAACTCGCGAGCTGGCTGACGGCTTGAGTGAGTTTTTCGGCAAGTTCTGGGTTCGTTAATGTACCTGTTTCTACATCAAAATTTTGATAAAAGCTGGGTACCGACAAAGTGCCTTTTACATCAGCGGCAAAGTAGGGCGCTGATGTGGTTGCGGCGGTTAATACCGTGTTAGCGCCGCCAGGGCCTGGTGAAGTGGCTAATAATAGCGTTGGTTTGTATTGAAATAGTTTTTGATCAATACGTGATGTCCAGTCAAACAGGTTTTTGTAGGCTGCAGTGTAAGAGCCATTATGCTCTGCAAATGAAATCACTAAAGCATCTGCCTGGGTGATTTTATCAAAAAAGGCTTGTGCCAATGCAGGCTTGCCTAACTCTTTTTCTCTATCTTCGCTAAATAATGCTATTTCATAATCGTTAATATCTAACAATTCTACTTCCGCGCCATCGACTAAATTAGCGGCTAAGTTAGCGGCATAATGTGCCAAGGTTTTGTTGATTGAATGACGACTACTGCTTGCTGCAAATGCTAATATTTTCATGTTATTGCCTAATTAAATCGCTGATATTGTAAACACCTAAAACCAAAGCGATGGATGACTAAAGTGTGTTTGCTATTAACTTATGCAGCTACTGTACGGCTTTTTTGCGGATTGATTAAGTTAGTTGTTGGATATTTATTGTTTCCATATAACTCGTAATAGTGGTTTTTTAAGCTATTTTAATCTTTATTGGAATGAATTACGCCGTTATAGTGGCACAAATACAGTAACAATGGCCGAGCGTGATGGATCAAGGTACAAAGCTATTTGATGGTGTGGTGATTTTTACCCAAGTGATCGAGCTTGGGAGCTTCTCGTTAGCGGCAGAAAAAACCGGCCATTCCACTTCTTATGTCAGTAAAACTGTCACAAAGTTAGAGCAGCGGCTTAATACTCGATTATTACATCGCAGCACGCGTTCGCTGAGTTTAACCGCCGAGGGCAAGCTGTTTTATCAGCAATGTCAGCAAATGGTCGCCGATGCCCAAGCGGTAATTAATATGATCGATAGCAGCTTAATGACCCCCAACGGCACTCTAAAGATTAGCTGCCCAGTGACCTTTGGCTTGCAATATTTACAACCCATTTTGTCTTTGTATATGCGCATGTATCCCGAGGTAAAGCTAGACATTGATTTTAGCGATCGCCATGTGGACTTAGTACAAGAGGGCTATGATTTAGCGATTCGAGCCACTGGGCAATTAACTGATTCGAGTTTAATCTGTAAACGTATTGGTCAATTTCATGCGCATGTTGTGGCAACACCGCAATACCTTGCCACACACGGAACCCCGCAAGTACCCTGCGAGTTAACTGAGCACCAATGTATTTGCTATAGCAATTTAAAGCAGCCAGATCGCTGGCTGTTTGAACATGCTGATGGTCGCTCAGAAACGGTAACTGTGGCGCAAGTGATTGGTTGTAATAATGCAGATATGGAACTGGCGATGGTGCTCGATCATCACGGTATTTGCCGCTTACCCTCATTTTACTTAACTGCAGCGCTTGAAAAAGAGCAGCTCAGCATACTGTTCGAAGATTACATTCAACCTCAAATCGACATATATGCGGTTTATCCCAGCCGTAAGCATTTATCCCCAAAAGTTCGCCGCTTTATCGACTTGCTGGTGGAGCATATGCCTAGTCAGTAACACTTATCAATGCCTCCAATATTGGCGCCGACCAATACCTATAACCAAGCATTATAGGTATTGGTGTTAATCCTCAAATGGCTTGTTACAGGATGAATGTTGCCACCAAATTATTTAATGACTTTGCTTGCAGCTTCAAATCTTGCGCTTGCTGTAAGCTTTCTGCAGCAGCAAGGCTAATTTCATCGGTGACGTCTTTAATCGCTACCGTATTTTGGGTGATTTCATTGGTGACTTGGGTTTGCTCTTCAGCAGCAGTGGCAATCTGACTCGCCATGTCTGAAATTAACGCTACTGCTTGGGTGATCTCACCAATCGCGTTAGTGGCCTCATTAACATCGGTAACACTGTTAGCGGCTAAGGATTGACTGGTTTGCATCAAGCTTACTGCTCTTGAAGTGGTTTTTTGCAAGGTTTCAATAGTTTGATGTATCTCTTGGGTTGAATCTTGGGTTCGTCGAGATAGTACTCTGACCTCATCAGCCACCACTGCAAAGCCTCGGCCTTGTTCGCCTGCACGGGCAGCTTCAATGGCGGCATTTAATGCCAGTAAGTTTGTTTGTTCAGCAATGCCTTGAATCGTCGACAAAATACTTGAAATTGAATGAGCATGGCGGCTTAAATCGCCAATTACATCAGTGGCTTGAGTGACTTCATCTGCCAGCAAATTGATTGACTGGCGAGTGTTATCAACCAAACTTTGCCCTTGTAAACTACTTGTGCTTGATTGCTGCGCTGCAGCTGCAGTATTTTCCGCATTTGAAGCAATTTCGTTGGTGGCACTGGCCATTTGGGTTACGGCAGTGGCAACCATAGTGACTTCTTGTTGCTGCACTTGTAGCTCTTTTGCTGCTTCATGTGAATTGCCCAAGCTTTGATCCGCTTTTTGGTCAAGTTCATGAGCTACCTGACGGATTTGAGTAATCAGCTGATGCTGACTATGTACAAATAAGTTGAAATTTTCAGCCAGTGTTCCTACTTCATCTTTACTCTCAATTTCAATACGCTGGGTTAAGTCGCCATTGCCTTGAGCTATGTGGGCTAATGCTTGTGACACTTTTGATAAAGGCGCAAGTAAGCGACTCATCATCAAAGAAATAGACACCATGCTTACCAGTAAAATAATGGCAGCAATACCGAGCTGGGTCAGGAGTAATGATTTAAGTGGCGCTTCCAAGGTTGCTTGGTCAAGTACGAGGATAAGTTCCCAGTCAGTATTAGGGATTGCTTCTAGCCAGATAAGTTTATCTTTGTCTTCAGGAGCGAAGTGAATCGACATGAGTTCATTTGCGCGACGATTTTGCTGCAAAAGGCTGTAATCAAGGTCGTTATCAATGGCGCGGATATGGCCCATGGTTTTACTTGAGTCTTTATAGGCGATAACCGTACCGTCTCGGTGGATCATGATGGCAAAACCGTTCGAAGGTAGTTTCATTTGCTTGACATCATTAACCAAGTCATTAATGGATAGATCCCCAGCTACCACACCATTGATCGTTGGTGTGGCAAGGGTTACAACCAAAGTATTATAAAAAGCATCAAGGTAAGGCGTGGTTATTATTAATTGTTGTTCTGAGTGAGCTTGCTGATACCAAGGGCGTTGACGTGGGTCGTAATCGCTGAAATCAATACTTTGATCTGAATCTATCATTTCGCCTGAAGCTTTACCGAAGTAGGTTGATTCAAAACGACCAGATTGCTTCGCCTGAAGCAAAGCATCAAGTGTGTTGCTGTTGGCTTTGTCGCCCATCGCATTGACGATATCTTTTCTGCTGTCTAGCCACTCACTGATCCTTTGGGCTTGCTGAGCACTTAAGCGCTGAACTTGCTCAAGATTAGTCTGCATAAGCATGGTTTTTTGATTGGAGTAACTAAGCCAAGATAGCAGCGTTATCACCATCGATAATGCGATTAGTACAGGTATAAGTATTTTGTGCTTTAATGAATAAGATTTCATAGGGGTCGTTGTTATTAAAGTAAAAGTGGGCAGGCATTAGTATTATTAAACTAAATTAAGGTGTTAATTAGCCAATGGGGCTGCTAAAGGTGTGATATTGCTACAAGGTTACGCAATTGCTTGACTATAAAAACATCGACACAATCTAATGGTTAACATTGCTGTCACTAGGGGTGCTCATTTGTACTGCATAATGTCAACCATGGGTAAAGCCATAGAGCATTGCTTAAAGCACGAGTAAGCTTACTTAAAGTAAAGCTACCAAAATGCTGTTTTCTGTAATCGATTTTCATCGTCACAGTCAGGCTTGTTGTTAAGCTAAGCTTTAGCGGTGAGCTAAAAATCAAAAAAGGAGGCATATAATGCCTCCTTTGTCTTTTAGCTAGATTTAGCCTTTACCGAGCTTTGGCTTTTAGCTCGATTTAGCTATAAGCACCGCTAGAATATTGTAGTTCATAGCTGTGGCTATAAATTTCGATGATATTTCCGAATGGATCTTCCATGTAAATCATGCGGTATGGTTTTTCACCCGGGAAGTAATAACGTGGTGCTTTCATACGTTTTTTACCGCCAGCAGCAACAATTTTTTCCGCTAATTCTTCAACGTTTGGATCTTGAACTGAAAAGTGGAAAATACCAGTTTTCCAATATTCAAAATTATCTTCAGGGTTTTGCTGATTTTTAAATTCAAACAGTTCAAGGCCAATGCGATCGCCCGTAGACATGTGAGCGATTCTGAAGCGTTCCCAGCCTGCGCCAAATACGTCGGTACACATAACCCCGATTGCACTGTCATCTTCTTTTACTTCGGTAGGTTCCATGATCACGTACCAGCCGAGGACTTCACTATAAAACTTAACCGCTTCCTCTAGATTAGGTACTGACACCCCGATATGAGAAAAAGTACGTGGGTAGGGATTATTGGTATTGAATTTATCATTACCCATAGCGCCAGCAAGCTTGGTTGGCTCAGTGCCTGTGGCTGCCATAACTGATGCGGCAGTAGTGGCGGCAACAGCGGCTGCAACGCCCACGCCCATTGTTTTTAGCATGTTTCTGCGGCCTAGGTTTAAGTCGTTATTTTTAGCATTGCTGCTGTCATCGTGGTTGCTCATGGTGTATTCCTCATTAACTGGTGTAAATTTGATGAGCGAATTGTATACAGACAAGGTTTTAATGAAAAATTATCAATAATTATAGAAACAATAAAATTATGTAATGTTGGTTTGCTTTGAGTGACGTATTAACCCTATGGGTTAAATAAAGCTCATGAGCAGGTGCCTTCATGGGTAAGCTTGCGGCTGTTAACTGCTTTTAATGATAAAGCGCTTTCTATTTGTGGCTAATCTGGTAGATATAGTTTTTAGCTTACTGTTTGCTACATAGAAGCGCGAACGACTTACTGTAGTGTTTTAGCCGTCATACTCATTTAAAGGCCGTGATCTATTATGAAATCTGTATTCGATTATTTACGCTTAATACTATTTGTCTCAGGGGTATTACTTGGCGTGCAAGTACCTGCTTTTGTTGATCAGTATGGTCAGCGATTGCAAGCTCATACCCAAGAAGCAAAATTGAGTTTAGCCGAGTTTGAGCAAGATGCAGATCGATTTTTTGCTGGTGATATTCAACAGCTCATAGCCCATTATCAGCATAACCCTGACCAAGTGTTTAGTGCAGGTGGCGACAGTATTCAAGCCATTTATCAACGTTATCAGTTGCTAAATGGGGCACTTATGCAGTTCAATCAAACGGCTTTTAGTGGTTTTGAACAGGTGGCATTTGAGCCAATGAAAGATATACGCCAAGAGGTATGGCACAACTTTAGCCATACCATCATGCTGGATACTCGGGCGATAACCATAGGTTTAGTGCTCGGTTTTTTATTATCACTGATATGTGAACTTTGTTTGCTGGGTTGTGGCAAAGGCTGTCGACATGCATATCGAGCACTAAAACCGATATCGGTTAAAGTGAGCTCACAATAAGCTCAAGGCGAACAACAGCTAAAGCCCATACAGTTACTCAGTGTTTGTAACGCCGCTTTAGCGCTATGCTGTTGAGCACATTATTCAATAAATAAGGATTTACCATGATTGAACAAGGACACACGTTACCGGCAGGCACCTTAGGCGAATTAACCGCAACAGGCATGGTAAGTCATGATGTTAGTACGTTATTTTCTGGTAAAAAGGTGGTGTTATTTGCTGTACCGGGTGCTTTTACACCCACTTGCTCAGAAGCGCATTTACCGGGTTTTGTGGTGCTTGCTGATCAACTTAAAGCTAAAGGGGTTGATGCCATTGCTTGTGTATCTGTCAATGATGCCTTTGTAATGAAAGCCTGGGGGGATGCGCAAAATGCCAGTGAACTCATGATGCTAGCAGATGGCGATGCAAGTTTTACCAAAGCATTAGGTTTAGATATGGATACCGCAGGCTTTGGCGGTATTCGCTCCCAGCGTTATGCGATGATTGTCGATAATGGTGTGGTAACCAGCTTAAATGTGGAAGCGCCAAAGTCTTTTGAAGTCAGTACTGCAGAAGCGATATTGAGCGCTCTGTAAAACTGCATGTAAGAATGCTTCTATCAGCTTGGCTGATTTGTATGCCTGAGTTGTAGCTATGAGTCGTCAATTAATGAAGCCAGCGCTGATGTCGCTGGTTTTTTTATTTGGCTTATACTGAATTGCTATTTTTCTAATCACTCAAGGATAAAAGAGTCGAAAAACATTGATCTAAATCAAATGCATGTTTAATATCTATCAAAACATGCATTATGAATACATATTAGAGGTTGTTTATGTTAGATCAACATACGATTGACGTTGTTAAAAGCACCATTCCCTTATTAGAGTCAGCTGGTCCTGCGCTGACGACGCATTTTTATCAACGTATGTTTGAACATAATCCCGAGTTAAAAGATGTATTTAACTTGACCCATCAGCATTCTGGCGGACAACCGCTTGCCTTATTCAGTGCGGTGGCCGCATACGCAAAAAATATCGATAATCTTGCCGTGCTAGGCTCAGCTGTTGAGCGCATTGCTCATAAGCATACGGGTTTTTTAATTAAACCTGAGCAATATGCCATTGTTGGTGGCCACTTATTAGCAACCCTAGAAGAGTTAGGTGGCGATGCCGTTACTGAAGAAGTCTTAACAGCTTGGGGTAAGGCTTATGGTTTCCTTGCTGAAATCTTCATCAACCGTGAAGCTCAGCTTTACCTGCAAACAGCACAGGCTCAAGGTGGCTGGGAAGGGACTCGCCGTTTTGTCATAAAGTCGAAAACCCCAGAGTCAACGCTGATCACTTCGTTTTTGTTAGTGCCTGAAGATGGTAAAGAAGTGATCGACTTTATTGCTGGTCAATACTTGAGTGTATCGCTTGAGCATGATGAACTTGAATTTAAAGAAATTCGTCAGTACTCGTTATCAGATGCGCCTAATCGCAATACTTATCGCATCAGTGTGAAGCGAGAAGCGGGCGGTAAAGTATCTAATCTGCTCCATGATCATTATCAGCAAGGTGATGTCATTGAGGTGGTTGCGCCAGCGGGCGATTTTTCGCTGATAGCAGAAGAAAGCCCTGTGATACTGATTTCAGCAGGTGTGGGTCAAACGCCGATGATGAGCATGTTAAACCAGCTTATTGCTCAAAAATACGCAAATAACATCACTTGGATACATGCTTGTGATAATGGCGCAGTACATGGCTTTAAAGAGGTAATTAAGGCAAAGACAATCGCTAATGAGCAGCTGCAAAGCTATGTTTGGTATCGTGAGCCAGCAGCACAGGATTTACCAGCAGAAGATTTTGATTTTGAAGGTACTGTAGAACTCGAAAAAATCGCTGAGCATATGTTACCCAATGGGCAATATTACTTCTGTGGTCCTATTGGTTTTATGAAAGCCGTTAAGCAGCAATTATTAGCGCTTAATGTGCCAGAATCACAACTGCATTATGAAGTATTTGGCCCTCATGCTGATTTATAATGGCTGAGGCTTAACTAAAAAAGCGACTCTATGAGTCGCTTTTTTTTATGCTTATTTTTGGGTATTAATGACGGCTAATAGGCAGCCACACTTGGGCATGCAGCCCGCCTTCTGGGCGGTTTTTAAGGAGGATTTTACCGTGATGCCTATCGATAATACGTTTAACTATCGCTAACCCTAACCCTGAACCCACAGAGCCTCTAGCGCTATCGCCTTGGGTAAATGGCTGGAATAGTTCATCAATTTTAGTTTCATTAATACCAGGGCCATTATCTTCAACAATAAAGCTGACGTATTTGGCTTTATGGATTGAGCTAATTTTTATCCAGCCGCCACCGTAGCGAAAGCCGTTTTCAACAAGATTACTTAATACCCGTTTAATGGCCACACTTTGAAAGGACACCATAGGGCCTTCTTGCAATTGCAGCTCGATATCACCTTGTCGATGCATTTCTTGTTGGGCGATTTCGCGAATAAGGCGGTTGATATCATTGGGTTCCCGGGCGCTTTCTTGGTCATGGCGCACATAGGCAATAAACTGATTAATGATGTCGTCCATGTCTTCAATATCGGTGATGATGCCATCTTTTAGATATTGATCTTCTTCCACCATCATTTCAGATGCTAGGCGAATACGAGTCAGTGGTGTGCGTAAATCGTGGGAAATCCCCGCCATCAATAGCGCGCGATCTTGCTCCAACTGCTTCATGCTGTGAGACATTTGATTAAAGGCGTGAGTCACTTCAACGATTTCAGAAGAGCCGCTTAAGGGCAATGGCGCAGGAAATTCCCCTTTTGATACTGTAAAGGCCGCTCGCTGTAGGCGTTTAAGTGGTTTATTAAGACGCCGAGCAAATAACCAGCCTCCAGCGACACTTAAGGCGCCAATAACCAATAAATATAAGGTCAGTGGCGATAAATCATTTTCGTTTATGCCAGTCAGCGGTACTTTAATCCACACCGAGGTGGCTTGAGGTGGACGGATCCACACTTCTAACTGAGTCCCTTGGGAAAAGCGCACTTCTGCTTCTCCGCCTAAATACTCAGACATTTGTGCAGATAAAAATCCATAGTAGGTCGCACTGTCTACCCCAGCTTCAATGGCGCCTTGTTGGTTATAGACTTTCATCTCATCGTCACGCACTTTGGCGTTTAGGGCATCGACAATGGTGAGGTGTTCACGGCTGATCTCTACGCCATCAATAAATAATAAGTTGATTTGCCGTGCGATCAGTTGATTGATTTGTTCGTAACTGGGTTTAATGAAATAAACCGTCACAGATAAATAAGACACCAACTGATTAATCAGTAGCAAGCTACCAATTAATAGTACGGTTTGACTGAATGAATTACGTGGCAGGAAACGCTGCCACCATTTCAGTTTTATGGCTTGAGCTTGGCTAATAAGGCTTAACCTCGAGCGGTGCCGTCAGGCACGAACACATAACCTAAACCCCAAACCGTTTGGATATAGCGGGGATTAGCAGCATCGACTTCAATTAAGCGGCGCAGACGGGATACTTGTACGTCAATTGAGCGCTCAAGTGCAGAGTAGTCACGGCCACGGGCAAGGTTCATTAGTTTGTCCCGCGATAGTGGCTCCCTAGGGTGTGAAACCAACACTTTTAATACCGCAAACTCGCCACTGGTTAAGGCAATGCTTTTATCTTCATGAAACATCTCACGAGTGGCGAGGTTAAGGGAAAACTCACCAAAGCTAATGACTTCTTCTTGTTGCGCTGGCGCACCTGGTACTTCAGCCGTTTGACGGCGCATAACGGCTTTAATACGTGCGAGCAATTCCCGCGGATTAAACGGCTTAGGTAAGTAATCATCAGCGCCAAGCTCTAGACCAATAATACGGTCAACTTCGTCGCCTTTGGCGGTCAGCATAATAATAGGAATGGGATTTTCTTGTTGGCGTAAGCGGCGACAAATCGATAATCCATCTTCACCGGGAAGCATTAAATCTAACACTAACAGGTGGAAGTTTTCTCGCTCTAATAAGCGGTCCATTTGCTCGGCATTTGCTGCACTGCGAACTTGGTAACCTTGCTCCAGCAGATAACGTTCCAATAATGATCTGAGTCGCATGTCATCATCGACAACGAGAATTTTAGATGTTTCTTGGCCCATGACATATCCTTTGGCTAAATTTCGGCACTAAATACAGTTATTAAGCTAAATATAGCGACTTTATAAGAGTGCAAACAAGCGCTGGATGAATTGTTTGCTAATTGTGAGGGGTAATATGATCAATAACAAGGATTAAGTCTATGAAAAAAAGTGATTTTAATGGCATTAAATTGATTAAGGGAAATTGTAACTAAATCAGTTTTTACGCAATAAGGTTGAACAGGAGTCAATCACGCCATCATCATTACTGTCCAATAAAAAAATAAGCTGGTTATCGTGCAGCTTAATATTAAACGCGGCAGCGGCGATATCATTTAAGCGGTTAAAGCCGATTTGTTGGTTATCATCGTATTCAGCTTGAAAGTAGACTTCGCCTGAGTCCATTTGGTGTTGATATTGACCCCACTCCATGCCGGTATTTTCATCATCATGATCCAAGTTGATTTGTAATTGCACATACAAGCCATTATTGAGCATCAATACCGCAAATAAATCATCGAACTCCTGATTGTACCAATAACCTTCAATACTTTGAGCCTGCAGCTGATGATATTCAATAATGACATCAATTGAGCTGTCGCTTTGGGAGTCCATATTGAGCTGTAAGCGCTCGGCACTGGCATTGATATAGACATGGCTTTTACTACGGTCAGTGAGCAATGTTATCAAGCCTTCTGCAGGATTATTACTGAAGGTGGGGTTAAAACTAATGATCAGCGGTAAGTCAGCAAAGTTGCTGCTTTCAGATAAGGTATAACTGCCCCATTCGGCAAAGCTATTTTCAGGCTGGAGTAGGTCAAGCCCCAGTTGCAGGTAGGAGCCGTCTTCATTGATTTGTAATAGCTCAATGTAATCTGTTTGCTGATTGAGCCAGTTACCGACAATATTTTGCGGTACATAGCTCAGCGCCATTAGCTTAAAGCTAACAACAAGCAGTCCAACAGCCCAAAAGATTTTACTGTACATAAAAAATCCTTTTATTCATCTTATTCAAAGCTCGCTTCCATGCAGGTATTAGGGGGTGAATGGACTTTTGCTTGAAAGCTCAGCGATTTGGCTATAGACAGTACTATTATCAGCGCTTGAACCAAGATTAAAAACTAAGCGCTAAAGCACTATATATCGTTAAGGCCAGCTAAATAAATACAACTTTAAGTCTAGTTAAATATATCTATAGGGCAAATTTTAGTCGCTAAAACAGCCTTAAACTGCATGCTTTGCAGTGCAAAATTCTACTTTTGTTTGAGGCTTTGAGGTTTTCTATTAGCTAAACGGTGTAGGATATTTTATTGATATACCAATCTTGGGGGCCATTGGGGGTGGGAACAACGGCATCATCATCGATTTCTTTTTTCAATAATGCTCGTGCCATGGGTGAATCAATGGAGATATAGCCCTTGGCATCGCCGTAAATTTCATCGGGGCCGACAATACGAAATGCCAAGGTGTCGCCAGCATCATTCTCAATCTCGACCCAAGCGCCAAAGAACACTTTACCTTCTTGCTCAGGGGCATATTCAACCACTTTTAAGTTTTCGATACGCTTACGTAAAAACCGCACTCGGCCATCAATTTGTCGTAATAAACGTTTATTCTCTTTGTAGTCAGCGTTTTCGGAGCGGTCACCAAGGCTCGCCGCCCAAGTCACTTTTTTGGTGATTTCAGGGCGATATTCACGCCATAAATAGTTCAGCTCAGTTTTGAGTTTGGTCATCCCTTCAGGGGTGATGAGATTGGTTTTCACGTAGTTAGCCTTAATAACGAATTCAGTGATTATCGCGTTAATAACAGCGCGTTAATAACAGCGCGTCGATAGCGGCGTATTGAGAACATGGCCGACATCATAAACTCAATATACTGTGATTTGATGCTATCGCCAATCACATAAAGCCGTGCGAATAGAATGGACTTAATTGGTGATGATTTTTAGCGCACATTTTAACGTTAGCATTATCAACTCAGATGAGTTACTTAAGGTCATTTATAACGTTAGTCATATGGCCAATAAAGAAAACTAATATCGCTTACCCATGTTGCCCTTGGGTTTATTAGTCGAGGAGGTTATTGGCTGTCCACCTAAAAGCATATTGGGGGAGGTAATGTGTGCTGAAGGCAATGAAGAGATATTTACTTCAGTGCCGTATTTGCTTCTTAACTCATGGATCAAGCCGAAGTCTAATGCGCCTTTTGGACAGGCATCGACGCACAAAGGTAGGCTCTGTTGCTCGATTAGCTCGAAGCAACCGTCGCACTTCACCATCACTTTACGTGTTGGGTCGAGTTGGGGCGCTTCATAAGGGCAAGCACGGGCGCAAGAACCGCATCCAACACATGTCTCTTGAGCAACATGAACTAAGCCATCTTTGGCACGTTTATGCATCGCCCCTGTTGGGCAGGCCAATACGCATACTGGTTCGCTACAATGGTTGCAGGATACTGATAAATAATAGGTCGAGATATTGGGTTGTTTTGATAATGCCGTAGGAATGCGTTCATCGCCATATTTATAGACCCGTCGAGTGCTGACGGATTTTTCCACATCAAATTTTTTATTACACACGCGATGACATTTTCTACAGCCAACACATTTACGTGTATCAAAATAGAATCCATATTGGGTAATTTCTGCAGTCATAGGCTTGTTGATAATACCAGTTATAGCGCGGATAAAGAGTAATTAACGTGATGCTGTATTAGCTATGCTACATGGAAATGTGGTGATTTTTTGGGTTTTATTCTATGACCCTACTTAGGTCACATTAAATACGATTATTTATGCTAAAAAAGCTAGCCAAGTATCAATATACTTGGCTAGCTAATTGGCTTTATGACGTCTTAAACTTCAGAGAAGTTGACGATTTCACCATCACGACCGCCATTCACATTCGCTTTAATAATCAAGTTCGGCGATGTAATGCTTTCTGGTGGTAAAGGTGCAATGTGGCCATCACCATTACCATATTTAGCTTTAAGGTTGTCCATGGTGTCAAAGTCCATTGCACGTAACGGGCAAGAGTCAATACACATTGGATTTTTACCTTCAGCTAGACGCTCATAACAGCCATCACACTTGGTCATCACTTTGCGCTCAAGATCTAGTTGCGGAGCATCATAAGGACATGATCTTGCGCAGCTATTACAACCAATGCATAAATCGGTAGCAACATGCACTAAGCCATCTTCACGGCGTTTATGCATTGCACCGGTTGGACAAGCTTTAACACAAACAGGCTCAGAGCAATGATTACAGCCTATTGAGGTGTAATAAGTAAATACGTTTTGCTCTAGACTACCGTTTTGATTTTCAACCCATTGTCCGCCGCCATATTCATATACACGGCGCCAGTTAACACCGACAGGTAAATCTTTTCTATCTTTACAAGACACTTGGCACGCTTTGCAACCAGTACACTTAGCAGTGTCGAGATAAAAACCATATTGGATATTAGTGGTCATTGTTATTTACTCCATTAAGCTGTTGCAATTTGTACACGGTTGGTATGTTGTGGGTTACCTTTAGTCACCGGAGTTGGGTGATACTTAGTTAACGTATTAATGCAGCCCCCAATATCGATGATGTGACCTGAGTTACCAATACGGCCTGCAGGATCTGGGGTATACCAAGCGCCTTGACCAACCATTGCCACACCTGGTGCCACACGTGGTGTGACACGAACAGGTAATTCAATTGTGCCGCGATCATTCCATACTTGTGCTTTTGCCCCTTGGGTAATACCTCTGGCATTGGCATCTTTTGGGTTCATCCATACTGCATCTTCAACCGCTTCACGTAACCAAGGTACGTTGTGGTAGCTTGAGTGAGTACGGCCTTTAGTATGGAAACCACATAGCTGTAATGGGTAATCTTTCGCTGCTTCTTCATCTTCGAAGCCATCCCATGTCACTACATATTTTGGTAGCGGAGTAATTTCATCGCCATCAAGTAAGGTCCAAGTAGCGGATTTTTTAGCTAAAGACACTGAGTAGATTTCAATTTTGCCACTGATGGTAGGTCTTGGAGCTGCTGCAGGATTAGCTACATAGTCTTTTAAGGCAACAACAGTGTTAGCCATATACTTTCTGAATAAGCCCACTTCTTGCGCTTCGCCATAGGTAGCTGGCATATCAACATCAGTATTTGCAGCGCGGGTACCAGCGTAAATCTCTTCACACCAATCACGGCCTGTTTTACCTTCAGTATATTCGCCGCCTTTACCCATTTTGTCTGCAATACCAGCACAGATGTCATACATTGATTTTGCATCACCTAGCGGGTTAAGCGATGAACTCATCATGGTTGCATAAGCCATTTGACCTGATGCATAGCTGTCATCGGCAAGATCTTCTGACTCAAGCCAAGTGGTATCAGGCAGAATAATATCGGCGTATCGAGCTGAAGGCGTCATCCAGCAATCACAAACAACAATCAGCTCACATTTACTCTCATCAGCGAGGATTTCAGCGGTGCCGTTACTATCAGAGTGTTGGTTGATCAAGATGTTACTTGAAGTATTAATGATCACTTTGATGTTGCTGTTTAACTTGGCACTGTTGTTGTCTTCGATTTCATTTAAGGCGTTGCTAGCGTAACGAACGCCGTCAGTGGTGCCAGTAAATTCTTCACCACGGACAATGGCATCAGACCAAGAGAAACAAGGAATGGTAATGTCAACTGGGTTGTTACCAGCTGGCAAACCACCACCAAGTGGGAACTGGTTGCTTGATGGCATGGCACCGGTGCTAACACCCGCTTGGCCGAGTTTACCTGTCATAATGGCAAGCATATAAACTGCGCGAGTATTTTGGTCACCGTTAGCATGACGGCTGACACCTGCGCCGGCAGAGATGTATGGAGCTTTAGCATTCATTAACTTGGTTGCAAGTTCACGAATGTTGTCAGCGGTAACACCACAAATCTTTTCAGCCCACTCAGGGGTGCGAGCGCCTTGTCCAAGGTATTTACCCATACCCATGATGTAGTCATGGTAGTTGTCTTCAGGGTTAATATATTGTGCGTGTTCACGCTTGTTTTGGTCTTGTTCAACTTCTAGTTCAGCTTTTAGTTGCTCAAGTGACGCTTTGCTATAACCAACACAATGGCTTTCTAAGAAAGCGGCAGAGTTATCGTTAACCCAGCCAGTATCAATCATGTGGTGAATAACGGCTTCAGCAAGCGCTGCATCAGTACCTGGACGAACAGCTAACCACTTGTGTTCATTACCACGCATTGAGTCGGTATAGCGCGGCTCAACCATATACACTTCGATACTATGTTTGTTATTTTCAAGCGCTTTAATGAAGTCATAGCCTTCACCAGAACCTGATTGACGAATTTCGTTTGGATTAAAACCAAAACCAATGAATAAATCACTGTTTTCGATTTCAGCCAAACTTGAACCACCAATCGAGTCCCATTTGTCGCCATAAGTGGCCATTGCCGCCATGTAAACTTGCGACCATGAATAATCCCAATGATGGTTTAAGAATCCACCATTTAGGTTAAGTAATCGACCCCAAGTGGCAGCATTGTTTGCAAAACCGTAGTAGGCGCCAGTTCCATAGTTAAAGTAGATTGACTCGTTGCCATGTGTACTTGCTGTTTCTTGTAGTTTCGCTGCAATTTCTGCGTAAGCATCGTCCCATGAGATAGGTACAAACTTACCTTCGCCACGTTTGCCAATACGCTTCATTGGGGTTTTTAAACGATCCGGCGCATAGGTGCGTTGCTTTAAAGAGCGGCCACGGGCGCAGGCACGGATTTGGTGGTTAACCCCGTATTCGTCAGTGGTTTCGTGATCAGCTTCAATGCGGGTAATGACTCCATCACGGCTAAATACTTTAATTGGGCAGTTTGAGCCACAGTTAACCAAGCAGGCAGACCAATTCATTTGCTCATCAGCCACAGGTGGCGGAGTTGGGGTGACATTGGCATCATCTGAACTGGTTTTACAACCGGTTACCGTTGCTGCACAGCCAAGTGCAGCACTCGCTTTTAAAAAACTTCTACGTTCCATTGATATATCCTCTCGTAGCATTAACGATGCGTCTTAGCGCAATTGGTAGGTAAACGACAACATCACTTGGTGCGCGTTGTAGTTATGGTTGATATCGCCCAGAGTAATCATCCCCGGAATATCATTGACCCCTACGTTGGCTGCATCGGTATCGAAATAGCGTTCATAGCGGTAAGTTAATTTCAGTGCCATTTGCTCGCTCAAGGCGTAATCGGCGTACATACTGGCACTGTGGTTGTATGAGTAATAATCCCCATACGGATTCATGGTTTCGGCGGTGACATCAGTGTTACTGACAGAGTTACTAAATAAGTAATCCACCCCTAAGGTGAGCTTGTCTTGCATTAAACCGCTATAGCTTGCGCCTGCGCCTAAGTTGATAAATTCATCTTCAATATCAGCCATCCAATCTGCTGCGCCAAAGCTTTGGCTGCCTGCTTGATTGGAGTTAATCCATTGCTGTCCAGCAAACACGTAACCATCAACATGCTGATTAAAGGCGATGTTAAGGTTAGCGTCATAACCGTAATCTTCTGATTCAGTCAGGCCGATTTGGGTATCGTCATACTCGTCTTGGGCATAACGGGTGCTGATGTCCAGACTCATCCAGTTGATAGGGGTGTAGTTCACCTTTAATTCAACGGCGTTGCGGGTGCGGTCAGCTAAATAGTACTTGCGCAGCAGGGCGTTATTTTCAGATGAGGTCAGCTCATTGGCTTCATAGTCAGAGCCACTGCGATTAGCGTGCTCGGCTTTAAGATTAAAATTAACCTTGTCTAAGGCGCGGACATTGAATTTTAGCCATAGGTTGTCGTCATTGGTTTGCTCGCGGTCACTGAAGGTGCGTTCCACTTCTTTGCGGTCGTAACCGGCTTGTAAGCGGTAGCCACTGGCGATGCGGTAACTGGCATTGACTTTATAGGTGTTACGTTCAATATCTTGCGGGGTATTTTGTCTAAAGGCGCCAGTTAAGCTATTGAAGTTGTATTGGGCAAATTCAGCGGTTGAGCTTTTATTATCACGCTTGCTGTAATCAACGCTGCCGCCTAAACGTAAACGGTTAGTGAGCATCGAGGTCAGCGCAAAACGACCATCAAGGGTGTCAATTTGACCATCCCAGTTTTGTAGCGGGTTACCCGTTACTTGAATGAGGTTGTCATCTTGTATCATCCGGCCTGTCACAATGCGGCCGTTCATCACGGTGCGATTGAGCTGGTACTGACCTGATAACGCCACCTGGTGGGCTTGGTTATCTGGCGCTGCTGAGTACACATCATTGGCATAAGGCAAGCTTAAGTGGTCGATATTGTTTTGATAATAACTGCCAAAGTAGCTCAGCTCAGTGAGCCAGTTTTCACCAGATAAGTTCACCCCAGCATCTAACTGCTTAGTGCGAGAATCGGTTGGTAAGCCGAAGTTAATCGGGCTTGGTGATACCAGGCTGGCTGATTTATGGCCGGTTTTATCTTCTTGGCTGTATTTCACAAAGGCGCCATAGAAGTCTTGACCGTACTCCATGCCGAGGGCCACTTTTTCGCGGCGCTGAGCTAAGTCAAAGCTGTTGATGGCATCAGATGGGGTTAACATGCCATCGTTGTGCCACAGACTGCTTTCTACATCACCGGCTTTATAGGTTTTAATCGCATCATAATCGAGGCTAAATTCATACAAGCCTGCTTTACCGCCAGACAAGTGAGCAAAGCCATTATCCATGCCTAGCTGATGGGCTTGAATGCGGGCTTGATAACCAGACTCGCTGTTAAAGCGCACATCACCACTAACTGCCGCAATACCGCCATCTTTGGCGGTGCCTAAGGCATTGCCAGCGTGAATGTCACTGATGTCGTTATAGCCTGCAGCAACACTCACTTCACCGCTATAACCGACGACGTTAGTGCAGCGTTTACATTCATATTTATGGGTATTAACCGCGGTGGTATTGGCGTTGCCAACCCCGAAGTTAGCTGCCATGCCAGAGGTCGATACCGCCAGCAGTGACAGGGTAATAAGATTCAATTTAAATGACATAATCTTGCTCTCCATTAGCGTTGCAGCAGACTGCCAGCTGGGTGATTAGAACCATGAATTTGGTTGTGACAGTTAAGGCAGCTTTTTCCACCACCAAAGGCATCCATCCCCGGCTCAGGTACAACGCGAGAGGCGTGACCATCGGGTGCATGACATTGCTGACATAACTGCGGTGCGCGGCTATCAAGCATATTGTCGTTGACGCTGCCGTGGGGGTTATGACATGACACGCAGCTTTCAGTCACCGGGGCGTGTTCCCATAGGAAGGGACCACGTTTTTCAGCGTGACAGCTATAACAGGTATCGTTAACGGTTGGCTTAATCAGGGCACTTTCACTCATTGAACCGTGGGGAGCATGACAATCAATACAGGTCATTTGGTCCCATTTCATTGGGTGCGATGAGCGCTTGTTCATGTCGGCCTTTTCTTGGGTGTGACATGAAGTACAGGTGTCATTCACCGACAGCTTATCTAACGCGGGGTCAGTAGCGGCATGAATGGTGTGACAATCGGCACAGGCAATTTCTTCTAGGTTATGGGTGCTGGTATGCCATGCCATTTGCTCAGGGTCGTTATGACAGCCTTGGCAAACGGTGTTTTGGGTTGGGGCAGACAATTTGCTGTCGGAACCAAACGCAATCATCGGCTCTTTACCGCCACGGTTATGGTTACCTTGAGGGCCATGACAAGCTTCGCACTGTAGGCCTGCCATAGGTGAGTCGCTGCTGGCAATGTTACCGTGCACGCCATCAAATATGTCCATGACGGTTTCATTTTTACGGTGACAGGTTAGGCAGTTGTCGGCGCCTTTAGGGGAGTAGTTGCCTTCAGCGAACTTCTCAACTAACTGTTGTTCTAATTGTGTTGAACTGAGGTCATCCCATGGGGTGGCATTAGCTGTTAAAACGCTGCCACCAAATAACAACAAGGTCAATAATCTGGAATAACATTTACTATGTTTCATCGTGGCACCTTAATAATTTTAACCAATCTACACATACCAGTAACTAAATATATTTTACTTTTTACCTGTGTATATTTCGCCTTTTATCGTTTTCTAAAAAAAACATTGTTTGAACTCGGTCACAAACAATTTAAATGTAAAGGCAAAAAATAATGGTTGTTTTATAGTATTCACAGGAGGTGTCTATGATTAAATTTTTAGTAAGACCAGCTTTAACAGCTAAAGCAATCTTAAATTATTGCCAAGATAATAATGTTATATTGCCAGAAGAGTTTGATGTAATAAGAAGTTTGTCTGATGATGATTTAATCAGTAGCAGTGCTCCCATTAAAATGTTGGAATGTATTGAGCAACAAACAAATAACGCAGAGTTTTTTAGCGAACTAATGAAAGTATGCACAGACACTTGGCTGCAAGCATTTTATCGAATGGTACCCCCGAGAAATGATGCCGATATGGCTTCTCAGCTGGTTGATTTTTATGAAAATATTCATGGGATGAGAATTAATCACAATTGGAGTTTAGTGGAAACGAATGAGACAGTTAGTTTAGTCTCTAAGTCTGCTTTACATGGGAAATTTAATGACTTATTACTTTATAGTTTTTTAATTAAAATGATGAGTCAGCCAAATATTTCTGCCACAGGAACGATAACAGCAGAGTTCAGTTTAAAGAGTGAAGAGTATTTAAAGTATTTAGATTTTCCTGTTGATACAAAATTCGGCACGAATGATACAAATGTGGGTAAGTTTGTATTTTCTGTTTCTAAGTTGTGTGATAGTAAAGTTTATAATCCGATGTTTCTAAGTAAAAGAATTACTGATTATGATTTGCTTATAGCGGCAAGTAATATGATCCCAATTAATAAGCTTAATATTTCTTCTTTGGCATTTATATTAGGTATTTCACCACGTTCATTAACAAAAGTGGTTGAAGAAATGGGAATATCACTTAAGACATTAATTAATAATGTTAAATATAAAAAAGCGCGCAGATTATTAGAAATGAATAATGGCAATATTAAGCTGACCGCGTGTGATTGTGGTTTTACCGATCAGGGCAGATTAACTAAAATCTTTAATCAAACTATGGGCATTTCCCCAAGTGAATTCTTGCTTACTAAATAATACCTTAGCTGCCGATGAGTGACTGGTGAATCCGTTAGTTATTCACCAGTGGAGCCGCATTTGCTACAGTCCTAATCACTTCAACTAGTATCACTTCAACTACTATCGTTTCAACTACTATCGCAGTTAACATTTACCCATATTATATTGCTGTTTACGCTGTTGCTTGCGCTCAGATTCTAAACGCGCCATGGCGGTTAACACTCGTTGGCTGTTGTCTTGTAGGTTTGAGTTGGCGTATTGCGCATCATCACTAATGGTTTGTGCATAATGCACCGCCAACGACATAATTAACTGCTCGGGTTGTGTCAGCAGTTTATGTTCCAGCTCCTTAATAAACATCAATAAAAAGCACTGAAACAAGGTATCAAAAACCTGCTCCATATCCATGCTGTAATGTTCATTTTTAGGCTTGGGCGGTAATTCGATCATCGCGGCGATGAGGCTGCACACTGTCGAGCAAGGCGTTGCGCCGACAAATAACTCACCAATGGCCTTATCTTGGGCAAAGTACAATTGTAATTGCTGGGCAAAGTCTGCTTTGTTCCACTGCTGGGCGACGGATCGAATGACACTCATAAGCTTTTCCTACTAGCGAAATAAACGCATTGGCATTGGGATGATATTTAATGTCTTAGCTAATACGTTTTCAAAATCGCTTGCTAGTAGGGCGATACCCTTATAGAAATCGGTTTCAGCATGTTTTATAGCGAGTTCGTGACAGCGACCTGACCATGGCAACATGTGTTGTTGCAATAACACCATAAGCGCTTCTTTAGCTGGCTTATTGTCTGGCTCATCAATTAATTGCTGCAGTAATTGATCGATAACCGCATAAAACAAAGCGATATGGTCTACGGGTTGGTTAAATTTCAACTCGAAGCTAATGCCTAATTGCTTGTAAAAGTTCATTAGGCTAATGGTCGAGTCGTCATTGAGGATTTGTTGCTCGCCTAGGTAAGTTGAGCCCCAAGGCATAGCATTAGGCTCACCGGGACCAAAATAGAGCTGGCCGTAATCAAGCTTAATGTCGTTGATGTTTTCAGGCTGCCATTGTGAGAAGAATTGGCCTAATAATGACTTACCTTGCTTATTGGCCTCAGAGTCTTGTAGTGCAGGCCAAGTCAGGTTTAATTGATTGCTGACAAAATACTGGATTGAATCCTCGGTTGGATAGTCCAATAAAACGTTATGCAGTAAACGTGCAATAGCTTGTAGCTCTAAGTAAGCATCATGAGTAGTCGCGTCTGTCATTATTTCATTCCTGTTAAAAGGCGCCCCGAAGGGCGCCGTTATTTAGTTATACTTCTGCAAAATTGAGAATGTCACCTTGTTGGCCGCCATTTCTATTCGCTTTTATTATTAAATTAGGTGAAGTAATACCTTCTGGTGGTAGGGGTGCGATATGGGCATCACCATTACCATATTTAGCTTTAATGTTTTCAACGGTATCAAAGTCCATTGCGCGCATTGGACAAGAGTCAACACACATAGGCTTACGGCCTTCTGCTAGTCGGTCGTAACAGCCATCACACTTGGTCATCACTTTACGTTCTTGGTCTAATTGCGGTGCATCATATGGACAAGCTCTGGCGCAGCTACTGCAGCCAATGCATAAGTCAGTTGCCACATGGACTAAGCCGTCTTCACGACGTTTATGCATCGCACCCGTAGGACACGCCTTAACACAAACAGGCTCACTGCAATGGTTACAGCCAATTGACACATAGTAGCTAAACACATTTTGCTCAAAAGAGCCTGTGCTTGGATCGACATTCCAGCTGCCACCGCCGTATTCATAAACACGACGCCAATTAACGCCATTTAATGCAGGTACACCGCCTTCTGTTGGCTTATCGCCTTCGCGAATAATGCCACTTTGACGGTCTTTACAAGAAATATGGCAGGCTTTACAACCTGTACATTTAGTCGTATCAAGGTAGAAACTGTATTGAGTTGATTCGGTCATGGTAGCCTCCATTAAATAGCTTTACGAATTTGAACACGGTTTGTGTGCTGTGGGTTGCCTTTTGCAACTGGGCTTGGTGCATATTTAGTCAGCGAGTTAATCGCGCCGCCAATATCAATCACTTTACCAGTTGAACCTGTACGACCATTTGGATCGGGAGAGAACCAAGCGCCTTGACCTAAAGCCACAATGCCAGGAGCAACACGTGGAGTGATACGTACTACCACTTCAATTGAGCCGCGTTCGTTATACATTTCGATTTTGTCACCAGAAGCCACACCGTATTCTTGGGCATCAATGGCATTAATCCATACCGCATCTTCTACCGCTTCACGTAACCAAGGTACGTTGTGATAGCTTGAGTGAGTACGACCTTTAGTGTGATAACCCGCTAATTGCAGTGGGTAATCTTCTTTAGTGTCTTCATCTTCGTAACCGTCCCAAGTCACTGTGTACTGTGGTAGTGGTGTGATGATGTCGCCTTTGTACTTGTCTTGTTCCCAGTTCGCTGCGCGCCAAGCAAGTTCAGCTGAATAGATTTCAATTTTGCCTGATGGCGTTGATAGTGCTTCGCCGCCATTGACGAAGCTTTCTAGTGCCACGTGACGATTATGAGTGTTGTTACGGAATAAACCGATGTCCTGTGCTTCTTTGTACGTTGCTGGGAAGGCTGGTTTGATATCTGAGTTACCGGCATTTGCTTTCGTTTGCTGATAAAGCTCTTCTAACCAATCATCTTCAGTTTTGCCTTCGGTAAATTCGGCGCCAACACCCATAGCATCAGCAATCATTGCTGATACTTGGTACATTGACTTACAGTCCCAAATTGGGTCTACAGCTGCTTTCATTGCAGTAATATAGTCAAGCGAACCAGATGCATATGAGTCATTAACTAAGTCATTTGATTCTAACCAAGAGGTATCAGGAATGATGATGTCGGCAAATTTAGCACCAGGCGTCATCCAACAGTCACAAGAGACAATTAATTCAACGCCGCTTTCATCTTTTAAGATTTCAGCCGTACCATTAATGTCTGCGTGTTGGTTCAGTAGTGAACTGTCAGATGCAGAGATGATCACTTTGATGTTGTTTCCAAGTGGGGTATCTAAACCGTCAGTACCGGTAACACCATGAGTACGAGCCGTCATGGTTTCACCATTGTGAATCGCTTCAGACCAGCAGAAGAATGAAATCTGTTCTTTAACTGGGTTAGCGCCAGTTGGGATCCCTGCACGGTATGCGCTTGTCATGTTTGGTAGCTCACCGTTTGATGAGCCCTCAACACCTAACTTACCAGCTAATACGCTAAGCATATAAATGGCGCGGACTGATTGCTCACCATTTGCCTGACGGTTAACGCCAGCGCCCGCAACTATGTAGGGTTTTTCTGAAGCCATTAAATCGTCAGCAAGCTGTTTTATTTTAGCTGCTGGAATACCCGTAATGCTTTCTGCCCATTCAGGTGTACGAGGGGCGCGATCGCTGTAGATACCTTGCGCCATGATGTAATCATAGTAGTTATCTTCAGAGTTCATATGCTGGGCATATTCAATTTTAGTGGCATCGCCGCTGGTTTCGAATGCGAGTTTTTGAGCAACAATTGACGCTGCATCATAACCAACAGTATGGTTATTAATGAAGTCGATGCTATTGCTGTCAACCCAACCTGAGTTGATCATGATGTATGCCATTGCTTCAGCAAGTGCGGCATCTGTTCCTGGGCGGATCGGCAACCAAGTGCTTTCTTTACCTAACATTGAGTCGGTATAACGCGGGTCAATTAAGGTGACTTTTAGGCCGTTGTTACGTTGCAGTGCGTTAAGGTAATCATAGCCTTCACCAGAACCTGATTGACGAATTTCACTTGGGTTATAAGCAAAACCTAATAAGAAGTCACTTTGATCTAAGGTTACTGTAGAAGAACCAGCAGTGCTGCTAGTACCAAAGGTATGCTTAGCCGCTTCAATTTGCTGCGCCCAAGAGTAGTTACCGTAGTAGCTTAAGCAGCCGCCAACTAAGTTGAATAGACGGTTAAAGCAGGCGTTTGATGCAAAACCGTAATAAGCACCTGAACCGTAACTTCTAAAGATAGACTTGTTACCATGCTCAGCAATGGTTTTGTTTAGCTGGGTAGCAATAGTTGATGCTGCTTCTTCCCAAGTAATAGGTATAAATTTGCCTTCACCACGCTCGCCAATACGCTTCATTGGGGTTTTTAAGCGGTCAGTTGCATAGGTACGTTGACGTAATGAACGACCACGGGCACAGGCGCGGATTTGATGTAGGCCGTATTCATCTTCTACTTCATGATCCGCTTCAACGCGAGTAATGATGCCGTCTTGACTAAATACTTTTACTGGGCAGTTTGAACCACAGTTTACTAAGCATGCTGACCAAGTTAAGGTCTCATCAACAGGTACTTCTGGTGGTAGTGGCTCGGCATCTTTTGAGCTGGTGTTACAGCCGGTTACTGTTGCAGCGCAACCTAAAGCCGCACTCATTTTCAAGAAACTTCTGCGTTCCATTATTAAATCCTCTTACTAAAATTTTTTCAGCGCGTTGGTAACGACTACAGCAGATAGCTGAAATTCAGCATGATCTGATGGGCGTTATAATTGTGATTAAGCTCGCCTAGCGTCACCATTCCAGGGACTTCATTTGGCGATATTTGAGCATCATCGGTGTCGTAATAGCGTTCGTAGCGGTACGTCAGCTTTAAGGCCATGTCGTCACTTAAGGCGTAGTTGGCATATAAGCTGGCGCTATGGTTATAAGAATAATAATCACCGTATGGCGTGGTGCCATCACTGGTAACGTAGGTATCACTGCTTGAGTTACTGAATAGGTAATCAGCCCCTAAAGTCAGTTGATCCTGCATTAATCCGCCGTAGCTCACGCCGGCGCCCATATTGATAAATTTGTCTTCAATATCGGCGTACCAATCAGGGTCGCTATAATTTTGGCTGCCAGCTTGAGCTGAATTAATCCACTGTTGTCCGGCAAAACCATAAGCTGATAATTGCTTGCTAAGTTGTAGGTTTACATTGATGTCGTAACCGTAATCTTCTGATTCCGTTAAGCCGATAACGGTATCGTCATAGTCATCTATGGCGTAGCGTCCAGTGAAGTCGATGCTTAACCAATCAAGTGGGCTGTGATTCACGCGCAACTCGATATCGTTACGGGTTCTATCAGCAAGATAGTACTTACGCATTAGGCTGTTATCTTCAGATGACGTTAGCTCATTGGTTAAATACTCAGAACCGCCGCGATTGCTGTGGCTGGCTTTAACATTAATATTGACGTTATCAATGGCGCGAATACTGAACTTGGCCCATAAGTTGTCTTCGTTAGTTTGTTCGCGGTCGCTGTAAGTACGTTCAACATCTTTGCGATCGTAACCTGCTTGAAGGCGATAACCACTGCTGATGCGATAACTGGCATTGACTTTATAGCTCGAGCGTTCGACATCAGTGGCGACGTTTTCTTTGAAGCTGCCACTTAAGCTATTAAAGTCGTATTGCTGGAATTCAAATACCGAGCTGTTGTTTTCACGGTTGCTGTAGTCATAACTCGCACCCAGACGTAAACGGTTGCTCAACATTGAGGTGATATTGAAGCTCGCATCTGTGGTGTCGACTTCACCATCCCAGTTTTGGATTGGATTACCAGCCACTTGAATGAGGTCATCATCTTGAATCATGCGGCCAACAATAAAGCGCCCTGACATCACAGTGCGATCTAATTGATATTGGCCCGACAGTGATACTTGATGGGCTTCATTGTCAGGGGTTGCTGCATACAAGTCGTATGAATACGGTAAGCTCAGATCGTTAACATTATTTTTGTACTGGCTACCAAAGTAGCTCAGCTCAGTTAACCAGTTGTCGCCAGTAAGCGCTGCGCCTGCGGTAAATGAATCAGTGGTCGAGTCGACAACTAAACCAATATTTACTGGGCTTGGGGTAACAATGCTACTGCTCTTGTAACCGCTTTTATCTTCGGTTTCATAACGCAGGTAGCCTTGATAAAAATCTTGCTTAACTTTGGCACCAAAGCCCATTTTTTCACGTTGCTGTGATAGCTCAAAGGTGTATGGCTCGTCACTTGGCACCATCATGCCATCGTCATAATAAAGCTGACTTTGAGCATCACCTGATTGATAGGTGGTCAATAATTGGTAATCGGCATCAACTGAGAACAATCCAGCTTTACCGACGCTGACATTCGCTGAGCTGTTTTCAAACCCCAGTTGGTTAGCTTGAATGCTCGCTTGATAGCCGCTATCGCCTTGGTAGTTCACATCACCGCTAACGGCAGTAACAAAGCCGTCTTGATCAGTACCAAAGGCATTAGCAGCATGAACATCATCACTGCTAATGTAACCCGCGGCAACACTGATACTGCCGTTATAGCCAGTGTTTGCTTCACAGCGCTGACATTGATATTTTTGCTGATCAACATTGACGGTATTGGCTTTACCTACCGCAAAATCAGCCGCCATAGCGGGGGCTGAGGCAATCACTAATGAGGCGGTAATAAAATTAAGTTTAAAGTTCATTGTTGTTGCCCTCATTTAGCGTTGCAGCAAGCTGCCAGCAGGGTGGTTAGAACCATGAATTTGGCTGTGGCAATTTAAACAACTTTTGCCGCCGCCAAAGGCATCCATTCCTGGTTGTGGTACTACGCGGCTGGCATGGCCATCATCGGCATGGCATTGCTGACAAAGCTGCGGAGCACGGTTGTTGAGCATAGATTCGTTAACGCTGCCGTGTGGGTTATGACAAGTGACGCAGTTTTCAGTCACTGGAGCATGTTCCCATAACACTGGGCCGCGCATTTCTGCATGACAGCTATAACAAGTGTCATTAATAGAAGGTTTATTTAACGCGCTTTCAGTCATAGAACCATGGGGAGAATGACAGTCAACACAGGTCATTTGATCCCATTTTAGTGGATGAGATGAGCGCTTATTCATGTCAGCTTTTTCTTGGCTATGACAACTAGTGCAGGTATCGTTAACGGTTAGTTTGTCTAGGGCAGGATCTTTAGCTGCGTGGATGTTATGGCAATCAGCACAGGCAACTTCTTCAAGATTATGGGTGCTGTTATGCCATGCCATTTGTTTTGGATCGTTATGACAGCCCTGACAAACGGTATTTTGTGCTTGGGTTGATAACTTGCTGTCTTGGCCAAATTGGATCATTGGCTCTTTGCCGCCACGGTTATGGTTACCTTGAGGGCCATGACAAGCTTCGCACTGCAGCCCCGCCATTGGCGAGTCACTATTAGTTAAGTTGCCATGGGCGCCTTTGAAGATATCCATGACTTTGTCATTTTTGCGGTGACACATTAAGCAGTTGTCTGCCCCTTTAGGGGAATACTTACCAGCAGCGAACTTTTCAACTAATTGTTGCTCTAATTGGTCTGCTGGCATGTCATCCCATGGCGCAGAGATAGCACTAAATGAGCATAAACAGAGCGTTATGCTGATATAGGTTATGAATTTACGATACCAGTTCATCAAGTTACCTGACCTTATTAAATCAAACGTTAAAAAGTGTACTAATTAAGAGGGGGTATTCTAGGGATGTGTAGAAATCTAATCGATACAATTGAATTATCAAAAAACGACATATGTGATCCGTGTCATCATCTTGAGTAGCAAAAACAAATAAAATAACCGCCCAATAAATGTGGATATTATTTAGATGTTTTCAGATGATAAAATATAAGTGCCGGCCAGCTGTTCACACCAAGATTGTGTGTGAATATTGCGAGTTAATTAATTTTCCATTACCTGATGAATATAACCACTTTAAATATCTTGCAGATACAGATTTGATTGGTTTTAATACCATTACTAACTTATTACGTTATATAGAAAATAATTGTGACAATAAGTATTTCTTTATTGATTTAATGCAATATTTTATTCAGCGGATCATCAATTTTTCAGATATCGACTTGTCAGCAGAGGTAAGTGATGCACAAAAGCTGCTGGCATTTACCCAATTTTATAATCAAGTATCAGATCTCAATTGGTGCAATATTGAAACGCAGCACAGTTTAGCTTTAGTGGCTAAACGCGCTCCTCAGGCCATTGCATCTAAGTATGACGACTTGTTTATTTATAGCTGTATCACACATATTTTACGTCATTCATTCAAAGATAAGTTAAATTTAATCATAGAGTTACCTTTTGAGCGGTCATTCTATGGTGTTGATGTAGACTTGTTTGATAATGTGACCTTTAACTGTCAGTCAATGTCAGTGATAGTGGCAAAAGATGAACGAGATGTTAACCCGGTAATGGCTGAAAATAAGCTAACACTTTCTAGTAGTGACCGGGTAAAAGCTGCCGCGAATAGCATGCCACCGTCAGCATTAAGTTTACCTAATCTTGCCAATTCAATTGGGGTTTCAGAAAGGGGTTTACAGCGTGAACTTAGAACTGAAAACTGCTGTGTAAAAGACATGATTCAAAATACCAGAATGAATTCTATTATAACTATTTTGAAAAATAATAAAGGTAATATAAAAAAGTCAGCATATGAAAGTGGCTTTAAAGATCTACCAAGTTTTAGCCGATATTTTTCTAAATCAACAGGCTGCACGCCAACTCAATATGTGCGCAATAATATTTGCAACAATCTGTAACCAACATTTAATATAATAAGTTTAATGAGAATGGTTA